>JAISGX010000075.1 GCA_031262805.1 Verrucomicrobiota bacterium
GCGGCGATCCAAACAGCGATCCTTCGAAGCATTTGCAAATTGCCCACGGGTTCTCCTCGGCGCTTGTAACGATTGAAAGCGTACAGAAGCCGGAACGAAAGCAAAAGGAGAAAATAGAGTGGAAAAAGAAGCGTTTTACCGGCAAGGCGGACGCCCCCTCCTCCCGGGGATCAAAAATTTTCAAGCGCCGCGGCGGTGGATTTCTTCACGGTAGATCCACCCCGCGGGCTTCGGGGGCAAGGGCAGGCGGTTACCGTCGCCGGGGTTGGCATTCATGCCAGGGCTTATTCCATCGCCTTGACCTTTTCCTCGATGAACGCGATTTCCTTCTCGTCCAGACCGTACTTCTTGTATAGCTGACGGTCTATGTTGGGTATGGACTGCGTCCAGTCAATGTCGCTCTGCGGCGTGAAATCTTGCAGCGGGACATACTTCCACTTCTCGCGCAAGTTGTCCTGTGTTATTTTCAATACGCCAAGCATAGTTCTTGCAAACTTAGATTTGACATACTTCAAACAGTTTTGAGCCTCTAATTCAGTATCAAATTCACCAATCGAAATGAATGAATCCGTGAACCCCACAAGGGGTTCCCCCACAAGGGGTGTACTAAGAACTTCTCCTATTGCTCCTGTGCCATTTGCTTTTGGTACAAGCACTTTATACTTTTCAAACCCATATGGGCTGTTCACAAAATCCCTTCTGACAAATCTATATACTCGCTTATTGCTAATCAATCCGAAGAATCTTACATATTCCGCGTCATCGCTTGGCTTGTTTTCAAAGAAGACAATGCCATCTAAAGATTTTAACGTGCCTGTTCCAACATCCTTTTTATGTCCTTTGGACTGAATATCAGCTATTTGAGGGTATTCGGAAAGCGCAGTTTCCGTTAGTTTGTAAATACTCATACCAGTGATAATGGTATCTATTGTAGCACTGGTCTTGCCTGTAACTTTAACGAGTATCGAGTTCAATTCATCAAATGTAGTAAAAGTGCCTATCTTCCCAAATTTCTTTTTCTGGTCGCGCATTAACACTACTACACCGCCCTTAATATCGGTATTTGGAAATACATTCGCTGACTTTTGCTCATAGAAAACGACTTTGAGATGTTCATCATGAAGCATTTTCTCATTCCAACTTTTCGGGGTGTATCCTGCTCTAAACAAAAACCGACCGGGAGAGATTAGGACATATGATGGAGCAACTTTTTCTGCCATATCATAATATAAGTGATAAACAGGCAACGCTTGATTGCTATCCCCAATGCTTTCTTCCTGATACGGAGGGTTCCCCACCACGGCATCAAATTTCATATCCAAGTCACCTCCGTTTTTGGCTGTTTCGGTTAAGTCGCGGCATACAAGATGCGAACTGTCAACGTCCGCAAAGCCGCCGTACACAAAGTTTTTCGCGATGTTGTAGATAATTTCGCTCGGCGCGAAGCCGTAAATCTGCTTTTCGAGTATGTGTTTTAGCCGCTCGTCCTTGTCGGGGATTACACTTTCAAGCCCGGCGTAGAGCCGTTTTACTATCTCGGTCAGATACAGCCCTGACTTTACATACAAATCCGCAAAGGTCTTGTCTTTGTTCGTGAAGATGTCGGGGTTCTCGCCCTCCAACTTGTCAATCATCAGCTTAACGACCTTCTTCGGCGTATAAATCTGATTAGTCTTCTGCGGCGGGATATAGTCGAAGATGTCCTCGGTCTGGCTGTCGTCGAAGTAGTTGGCAAGCCGCTTTTTCGTGAGCAGGAACTCCTGAACGGATTCGTTGAACACATCAGGCTCAAAGAACTTGAACTTGTCGCGCAAGTCGCGGAACTGGTCAAGCGTAATGCCCGTAACCTCTTTGAACACGCTGTCGGTGATGTTCTTGTCAAAGTTGGCGAGGGTAGTAGTCGGCTCGCCGTATGCCATCAGGAACGACGGTATAGTCCGCGCAAAGCCGCGCAAACGGGAACGAATATCGTCCTCAATCGTAAACTTCTTTTTCTCCTCGGCTTTTTGGAGGACTTCCTCTGTGGACTTCTGCGTCAGTTCGCGGGTCTTCTCAGCAACCTTGCTTGTAAGCTCCTGTTGAAGCATTTCGGCGATTTCCTGCTTTGTCGCTTCGTATCTCGCCTTAGCTTCTGCGACAGCGGCGGCATTGTGCTGAACTTCCGCGACTTCTTTCATATACGCCGATGTAGCCTCAGCCTCTTTTATCTCGGCTTGCTTCTTAACAATTTGCACCTCGCGGGCAAGCACATTGGCGTTTTGTTTCACGACCTGTTCAGCTTGCGGTATGGTAACTTTGTACTCCTTCGCTATTTCCTTAACTGTGTCTAAGACCTCGCTTGTGAAAGCCTTAGCCACGGTGTTAGAAAGGCTGTCGGAGTCTTGCTTGGCGGCTTTCTCAGCGATTGCGGTTACGTCGGCATAGACCTTCTCGCCGAATTTCGCGTCCGTCATAGCCACAACGATAGTCGGGTCAACAACGGCGTTTCCGATGTCGTCAACTTCCACGTTCTGCGTGTCAATAGGTTCGCTTTTTGCACTGGGTACGACTTTACCAACCGCGACAGGATTAAGCTGTTCCAGTATTTCGCGAGCCTCGGCGGACGCAAATATGCCGGAGATGTTTTGGAACAGTAGGTTGGACATAAAGCCGCGCTTAACCACTTCTTGCGCCTTAATGACTTTCGGGATAGTTAAGACCTGACGCACGTCAAGCTCAACCATCTTTCCCTCGTTGTCCTCAGCGATAACAGGGAAGAAGTTGAGCAGAATTTTTATATTCTCCTCACGGTCATCGGTCGTTCCGCCGCCGCCGACCGTATTGCCCTTGAGATTGTTGGCGAAGTCATCATAGATGATAAGCGTCCGTTCCGGTGCGAAGTCAAAGACGTAGGCGTTTTCCTTGCGGCGCTTCTCGCCGCTTTCATCGTCATAGCTCCACGAGTTTTGGGCGCGGAACGCCGCTTGCATATACAGGCTTGGCGATTTGAGGTTCGAGAGCATCATAACAGCAGTCCACTCCGGAACTGTCACTCCTGTTGTAAGCTGACCGACCGACAGGGTTATCGTGCGGTCGTGTTTGCTGATTGCGTCACGAACTCGGTCGAGAGCTTTCTGATTGATGATTTGCTCGTCTTCGTCCGTCCTGCCGTCGCCTGCGGCGAGAACGATTTCATAGTTCTCAAATACCGGGTGTTCGCGTAGTAGCTTCTCCAGTGCTTTCGCACTTGCGACGCGGTTTAGATACCAAAATGTGTGTTTCAGCTCCGCACGGAGTTCAGGCGTTGAAAACGGATATTTCTCATTGCGCGTCAGGGTATCAAGCCACTTCCGCACCTCGTCTTCGTGTACGAACTTGCCATTGTCGTTAGTTGCGAAAAACTCGTTCAGGTCGAAAGCGAAATCTATTTCTTCGCCGCCTATTTGAGCGCCTCTATTCACCTCATCGGTAATCATTTGGCTCATCTGATATGAGAACAGGTTCAGACGCGGCAGTCCCTCATAGGGATTGTTTTCCTCGCTATCGTCAGACCACGCCGCTTTCGCGTCTTGTTCATCGGCATACGTCCAGTTATAAATCTGCTCTTTACCGAACTTTCCGCTCGCCACCGCTTTGAACGGCGTTCCGGATAAGTGCAGGGTGAAGTTGCGCTTGATGTTGTTGAAGGCAACGTCGGTTTTGAACGTATCTACGCCCTCGTGCGCTTCGTCTATAACAAGCAAGTCCCAAGTAAGGTCTTTGGCCCATTGGAGCTTGTCGAAAGTCCCGCCAAAGCTAATAGCACCTTTCAAGTCTTGCAGGGAGATAAAAGCAATCAGCGGGGCGGTCGCGTCAGACTTAATAAACTGCTCATAAGTAAGAACGGGACGGTTTTTCAGCGTATCCGATGTGGATACGAATTTGAAGTTTGTCTGCCAAGCGATGAACTTTTCAAAGTCGTCAAACCACGAGTTGGCGATTGCTGGGCGGTTCGTGACGATGAGAACCTTTTGTGCGTTCAAACGACGAGCAAGGTCATAGGTCGTGAGCGTCTTGCCAAAGCGCGGCTTAGCGTTCCATAGGAACTCGCCGTCCTTATGCGTCTTGGCGTAGGCAAGCGTCATTTTCACCGCCTGCTTTTGCTCGGCGCGGAGCGTGTATTCAAGCTCCTGCTTAGACTGGGATAACTTTTTGTACCGGAACTCATTGAAATCATTATGAGCCTGCTCAGGAGTACCATCGTAGTAGAACCACTCAGTATGCGGGCGTTGCTGTACGTTTTTGAACCGCCGTAAGTAAGCATGAAACTGCTTATCCATGAACCACTCGTTCGAATCGGCATACTTGGCAGACTCCGACCAAAGCAAGTCATAAGCGATGCTTGCTGTATGCGTCTGCTGACGGATACGCTCGTCCACGCTTTTGCGTTCGGTGTATCCGATTTTGATCCACCCTTCGTTTGGCGTATATTCAGGGAGAACATAAGCATAGATTTGCGGGTAGACGGTTCTCGTTGTCTTGATTGTGGTGTTGCCGCTCATATCCGTTTCATCCCCGTATCGAAGTATTCCATTTTTTGGGTGTCCCAGTTCATTATCCGGACTCGTTTACCCGGAGTGATGCTCCATTCAACTTTTTCCGGAGCATCAAAATCGAAAAGAGACAGCTGAGGGTTATCCATTCGCTCTCTTTTTTCAGATAGCGGGATGGTATACGTTCGCCCATCCATTTGAAAGACGTTATAGCTGATGATATTGGCCATTTGCTCAAACAGCCCGTCCATCGGCGGTTCGCCCCATTTTTCCAGGTAATAATCGAAGTAGGTGTAGAGGAGATTTTCGCGGGCGAGCAGGAGGGAGTCGCCATTCCATTCAAAGCCATAACTTGCCTTATAGGCGAGTTCGACAAGCCGTTGCCACTCCGCTTTGTCGGTAACTTCGGCGTTAATCCGTTTGAGCTTGCGGTCTATAAACCCTTCCCGTTCCGGCAGGGGGAGGATCTCTCCGCTTCCCATATCGTAACGGGTGGCCATATAGGGTGCTTCTCCGCACGTGATCTCCAGCCATTTGCGGCGGGTGTAGCGCTCCAAGTCATCCGCTTTATAGTCGGCATCCAACGCATCGTTTTGCTTTTTCACCACCCATGTCGGAGTAAAGACCTCGGCATTTGTTTTTGTGCGCTTTTTTTGCACTGCGGCGGTTTTCAACGCTCTTGGCATAATCAATGTGCCTTTATCCCCGGTGATCAATTCTGGCTTTATCTGCGCGGTCGGGGCATACGGAATTTCGCCGTATTCTTTGTAGTTGTCGTTCGCCCAAATGATATTTTTTGTTGTTCGAGGCGTGGATGTGGTTCGGTCGATGAGGAGGATTTCGAGGATGCGCGGCATCGTGCGCCTCATGTCGTCTTCCGCAATATCGGAAGGCGAATGGTTGTCCTTGATGGGTATCCCCTGCATTTGCGGCACTTTCTTTGCGATTGATAAGGAGGATGGGGGTTATTTCAACTGCAGCGTTTGAAGCCAAATTTTGAAATCCTTGGGCAGTGGCGCCGTAACGCCCAGCGAGCGGCCGGTTTTGGGGTGCAGGAAACGGAGCTCGTAGGCGTGGAGCATCTGGCGGGGCACTTCCGGAAAAGCGGAGGAGAGGGGCGTGAAATACTGGCGGTCGCCGAGGACCGGATCGCCGATCTGTTTGAGATGAATGCGGATTTGGTGCGTCCGCCCGGTTTCGATGGCGATGGTGACGTGCGCACAACGAGGCGGTTTGGTGCGGGCGGAGACCTGCCGGATATGGCTGATGGCGGAGAGGTTGTCGATTTGTTCGCGGACATCCATGAGCGGCCGCGGCAGATTGCCGGCCACCAAGGCATGATAGAGCTTGCGGATGCGGCCCTCCTCAAATTGGGCGATCAAGGCTTTCCTGATTTCTTCTTGCTTGGCGAAAAGCACGCAGCCGGATGTGTCCTTGTCCAGACGGTGCACGGCGCGTAGGCAAGGCAGGCCGAGTTGTTCCTGCAGCCGGGTCTCCAAGGACTTGGCTCCGTTGGTCAACAGGCGGGGCGGTTTGTCCGCCACGAGGAACAACGGGTCGTCCATTAAAATGGGAATGCCGGTGGACGCCTGTTTTTTGGAGGGGGCGGCTTCGGGAAGCAGTTCAATCACATCGCGCGTCTGTAGCAGGTGTTTGGCCATCCAGATACGGCGACCGTTGATGAACACCATCCGGTCGTCGAGCAGGTTTTTGGCGGCACGGCGGGAAAGGGAAAGGGTGTCGGAGAGATGGTCCAACAGGAGGGTCCCGTTCCGGCGGACGGGCGGGAGGCGCCGGAGGGCGGGTGGGCTGGGGGGGGGGCGTTTCGTGGTCATGGCGGGCTTCCGTTCTTTCGCAGGGCAGTGTAGCGGGCGGCGGATCAGCCGTCGAGGCGGAAGGGCGAGAAATCGGTATGGGTGTCGTAGGGGTCCGAGCGCTCCATTTTCTTCAGCCGCTGGATGATGAGATAGGGGAGGGGGGTGGCCAGGATTTCATAGGCGGTTTTCAGCACAAAGTTCCAGAGGGTGACATGGAGAATCAGGGTGGCGGGCCATACGCCGCCGAAGG
Source organism: Verrucomicrobiota bacterium (assembly GCA_031262805.1). Taxonomy (GTDB): domain Bacteria; phylum Verrucomicrobiota; class Kiritimatiellia; order CAIQIC01; family Lenti-01; genus JAISGX01. Next base: position 6,579 of record JAISGX010000075.1, read on the forward strand.
AAATCGTGGTGAACAGGAGGGAATCGATGGCTTCGCCGCCGATGGTGCTGGCGATGGTTCGCATCCACAAGTGGCGACCACGTGTCAGGATCTTCATCCGTGCCAAGATCCAGGCGTTGAGGAAGGAGCCGGCCCAGAAAGCGGCCATGCTGCCGAACACCACACGGGGAGTCTGGCCGAGGATGGAGGCGAAGGCATCCTGCATCTCCCAGCCGGGGGCGGCGGGCATGGCCACCACCAGCGAAAAGGCGAGGGCCGCAAAAAGATTCATGGCGAAGCCCATCCAGATGACCCGGCGGGATTGGGCGTAGCCATACACTTCCACCAAAACATCCCCAAAAATATAGGAAATGGGGAACAGGAGGTTGCCGCCATCCATCAGGATGAACGGCAACCCGGGAAGACTCAGCGGCTTGATGGCGGAGATGTTGGAAATGACCAGCACCGTACAGAACACGACGCTGATGGGGCCCAGCCAGCGCCGTGTTGGACGGTGTGCGCAATCGGATGTACTCATTCCTCCTTGGTATCAGAATTCTCCGAATGAGAAAAGGGGTTAAGATGGTTGAGGGCGCCGCCGACAGCCCGTCCAGCCCCTGCCACCCCGCCGCCGACGGCTTTTCCGGCCTCCCAGATGCCGCCCACGACGGTTTCCGTTCCATCCACAACTGCGCTACCGACGGCCACACCGGCATTCGCCGCGCCGCCCACCACCGCCCCGGCGGCATTCACTGCGCCCTGGCCGAGGGCCCATGCGCCATCCACGGTGGCACTCACGGCACCCGCGGCGCCATCGAGCACGTTGCTACTCACGGAGACCAGCCCGCCGCCGAGGGCCTTCGCGCCATTGCCCAGCAGTTGGACGGAGCCGGAAATGACCGAACCGATGGTGTTGCCGAGCGTACCCATCACATACAGCACGGCATCCATGGCGGACACTCCGCCGTCTTTTTTGCCGAGGTCGGTAATCTGGATTTCCGGCAGGACGATGGGAACGGAATGTCCCATGGCGCCAGTGACGGACACATTCACTTGGGCTCCCGTGATGCGCAATTTTTCGATGATGACCTTTTTGCCGGGCTTGTCGGAAGCCGGTGCGGCTTTTTCTTTTTCGTCATCGCTGGACAAGGCGGCGAGCAACGTGCTGAAATTGCTCCGGCGCAGGCCCTGTTCATAGGTGATGGCGACATCCCGGATTATGATTTCTTCAATCACGAGGGTGTCGCTCAGCAGGGAGCGCTTGTTCATCCGGATGGAGAGGTGCCCCAAATCAAACAGGCTGTCGGTCTTAAAGCCTTCGGGATTGCCGATGCGCAGATTGTCGAGCGAGGTGTAGCCGCGCAAAGGCCTGATGATGGCCCTCTCCAGGCTGGCGGGGACGCCGAGGGCGGGGGGCACGAATTTGTTGAAGCCGTTCACGACAATGCGGTTGAGGAACAGAAGGGCCACGATGAAGAGAACGAGCAGGATGCCCAGCACCCATAAGATGATTTTTCCAACGATTTTCATGGGGAATGTCCTTTCATGATGTTTTTATTACAAACAGAATAGCCGGCGATGGCGGAATGACCAGAAAAAAGATGAATAATATCTTAACCGATGATGCAGGAAGTGGATAGCATTAGAGAAAAGGCGAAATATTGTGTAGAACAAGGGCGTCTGGCGGTATGAATTCGCCACATTTTGGTTCGGATGCAAAGAAGTGCCGCAGTAAAAAGAGTGGCCATGAAAAGAGGGGGGGCGTTTTCCCTTGAAAAGGCGGTTTGCCCCAGAGCATTCTCCATTCCAAAATGCGCATCCTCATTCGCGTGAAATGGCTTGGCTTATGCCTTGCAGCACGGCCGGAGGGGGACGGCGTCGGGGACCTGAGCGGCCTGTTTCGGCCCATGCCGCGCCACTCGTGGAAAAACCTTGCGGCGGCGGAAGGAAACAAGAGAGAATCGCGCCATGGCGTATCCCATTGAAAAAAAGCTGGTGGTGGCGGTTTCGTCCACCGTGTTGTTTGATTTATCCCACGAACACCACATCTATCAGGAGCAGGGGTTGGAGGCGTTCCGGCGGTATCAGCGCGATCACCGGCAGGAGCTTCCCAAACCGGGCGTGGGCTATCCCTTCATCCGCCGCCTGCTGTTGTTGAACCGGCTGTCCAGCGAAGACCACCCGGTGGAGGTGGTGGTGCTCTCGCGCTACCATGCGGATGACGGCATGCGCGTGATGGATGCCGTGAGCGAATACGGCCTCGACATCACCCGTGCTTTTTTCATGGCGGGGCGGAAGCCGTATCCCTTCATGGAAGCGGTGAACGCTTCGCTTTATCTCAGTACCAATGCGGAACAAGTTCGGGAGGCGGTGGCGTTAGGCTATCCCGCTGGATATGTCCTGCCCTGTGCAGCGGAGGATGACGACCAGGACGACCAGCTCCGCCTGGCCTTTGACTTTGATGGGGTGCTGGCGGATGACGAGGCCGAGCAGGTTTATAAGAAAACCAACGATCTGGCGCAATTCCGGCAGCATGAGCTGGAAAACAAGGATCGCCCGCTGGGGGCCGGGCCGCTGGCGCCGCTGTTGCACCGGCTTTCCTATTTTCAGCAGCTGGATGCCCGGCGTGTGCTGGAGGATCCGGCGAAAGGCCGCCTGCTTCGAGTGTCCATTGTGACCGCCCGCGGAGCGCCGGCACATGAGCGGCTGGTCCATACGCTCTCCGCCCTCGGCATGGAGGCGGATGAAGTGTTTTTGATGGGGGGCATTGAAAAAAAGCGGGTACTGGATATTTTGAAACCGCACTTGTTTTTCGACGACCAGCTGGTGCACTTGGAACCGGTGGCGAAAAGCACCCCCAGCGTGCACATTCCCTTCGGAGTGGCCAACCATCTTCCGTTGCCGGATTAAGGCGGTTTTGGGGCGAATGGGATGGGGGTGGCCTTGCCCGCCAGCAGGGAGCGCCGGATGGCGGGAAGGGTGAAGGCCTCCACCTCGATCTCGGTCAGGCTCTCGCCGATGTTGTCCAGAAAATGGGCATCGGAAAAGGAAACTAGGGTGTGGTCCCGCCCGTACGCGGCCTGCATATCGGCCGTATGGTGAGGGGAGATTTCTAGAATGGGCCCGCTTCCCGGCGGCAGTCTGCCGAGCTGGGAGAGCACGCTGTTGGAGGGCCGGTCGATATGTGCGGGCCAGAAGAGGCCGCCATATTCCTCCACTAGGGAGGGAAGACGGCTGAAGGGAAGGCGGGTGGCGTTTCCGAGATAACGGGGGACCAACTCCAGAATGTTTTCCTCCTCATCCACCACGGGTTGGTCGCCGAGCTTTTCCGGGATGTTCTGGAAATCCGGCAGATAGTCGTACAGATCCGAACTCAGCCCCAGGGCGGCTTCCGGAGAATCAAACAAGGCGATGCAGTGGATTTCTTCCACGGTGGTGATTTCCATGCCGAAGAGGGCGGATAGGCCTTCGCGGCGGCAGACCGCCTCCAGGGCCGGTGCATTCAGGGCCGAGTTGTGGTCGGTGAGGGCGATGGCATCCAAGCCCGCGTCCAGGGCTGCCCGCACGATGGCGGAGGGGGACATCTCCAGCGAGGCACAGGGGGACAGGCAGGAATGGATATGAAAATCGCACCGATACTTCATATGGAAAGTGTAGCATACCGCACCGGGTTTACAAACGCGAAGCCGGTCATCCTTGGTGGCGGGCGACCTCTTCAGCCAAGGCCGTGATCTGCTCCGCTGTCAGTACCGGTGGATCAAAACAGCGGGCGTTGATGAACTGGATGGCCTCTCTGGTGCGGAAAACATGAGCGTCGCCACCCGAGATGTGCAGGGTCACGCCCGGATGGGTGAAGACGGCCATGGCATACACCCGGTCGTCCGCAACGCCCGTGTGGAACAGGGAAATGAACATGCGCCGTTGCCGCTCGCATTGCGCCACCGGGCTTTTCACGAGACGCGGCAGGCCGTGTTTTCGCTTTTGCGTCCATTGGGCGTCCTGTACTCCGCCCGTCAGCGTGCCCGCCCAGTATTTGGATTCTAGGATGTAAATGCCCGAGGGGGCCAAGACCAGGTGGTCGATCTGGCCGCGCTCATGAGCCACGCGCAGTTCCAGGTCGTTCAGGATGACATGGTCTTGCGCCAGTTGTTCCGCCAGCAACTCCGCCATTCGATGTTCCCCGCGCCGTCCCCCTTCCAGATTCCGGGCTTCGACTTTGATTTCGCGCAGATGGAGTTCATAGCCGATGCCGAGGGCGGCCAAGACGCCTGCGCCCGCCAGCGGGAGGGGGGTGCGGGAAAGAAATGCCTGCCGGGCAAACGCTACGGCGCTGAAGAGCACCACGCTCCAGACCACCGTGCGGATAAGTGTTTGCCAGCGCAATTCACGGGCAATGGCGGCCTGACGTCGGCCCAAACTGCTTTCACTGCGGAGAATTCGAGCCATGGGATGGAAAGACGGGGCTCAACCCTTGTTCTGCCGGTCGTTCAATCCAGTGGCGAGTTTTTCCACTTCTTCATTGGACAGGACGGGTTTTTCAAAGCAAAAGTCGTTGATGAAGGTGACGGTCTGTTCCGGCGTCATGACGCGGTTGGCGGCATTCCGCACTTGGATGTCCGCTTCCGGGCTGGGCAGGGCCACCATGGGGAAAACGCGTTCCCAAATCAGATTGGTTCCCTTGAGCCAGTTGCACAAAATACGGCGTTCCCGCAGGACGCGGCCCATGGGATTCCGGGCTGGCCGGAGCGAGCCGTCCGGCGCTTGGATTTTCCATGTGTGGGATTGCCGGGAGGTATCGCCGATGATTTTGCCGCTCCATGGTAGGGTATTGATGACAAAGAGACCGGAGGGCGCAACGACCAAGTGGTCGATCCAGCACTTTTCTCGCCCGACTTTCAGGCGGAGATCGTTGAGAATGTAATGATCATTAGCGAGTTTTTCATCCAACAGGGCCGCCATTTTTTCCTTCATGCCCCGTACGTTCTCCGTTTCGGCCTGTTCCTGGATGCTTTCCTTCAGCCGTGCGGCATGGCCCAAGGCGATGAAGGCCAGAAAGCCGCCGAGCACTAGGAGGCCGTATCCGCCATCCATGGCATATTTCCAAATGCCGCCGGCCAGCAGGAAGAATCCCGCCAGAGCCCATTCCAGCAGGCGAACACGTTTCAGCCAAGTGAGCTCCTTTTTAATCGCCTGTTGGCGTTGAAGGAGGTTCCGTTCAGTAGTGAGGGTGTTGGCCATGGGATGCCTCGCTTGATTATTCTGCGGCGGATGCGGTGGGTTCCGTCTGCGCCGGAATCACGTTGGCAAAAGCGATCCGCGGCCGCCGGTCGGTGATGCGGATCCGGACGGTTTCTCCGACCTCTGTGGCGCCGTCCACAAAGACCACCAGGCCGTTGACGCGGGCCACACCTTCCGTTTCCGGATTCTTTCTGGACTGGTCCTCAATGATGACTTCCATTTCGGCCCCCGGCACGACATGGGCGGCCGAATCATCCGCCGGTGGAACAAACGCACGGCGGGATTCGCCAACCGGCTTTCCGGTCAATTCGGCCACTGCAGCCCGGTTACGGCGCTCGGTGATGCGCACATTCACCCGTTCGCCCAGAGTGGTCGCATTCTTCACGAAGACCACTAGGCCGTTGACGCGGGCCACGCCTTCCCGCTCCGGGTTTTTCGAGGCCTTTTCGGTGATTGTGACATCCATTTCGGCGCCGACAACCACCGGATCGCCGGGGGGAGGTTGGAAGGCGCTCCGGCCGGTCGGCGCCACGACGACGGGTTCACTGCCGACTGGTTTGCCGGAGAGTTCGGCGAACGCCATACGCTCTCGGCGTTCGGTGATGCGCACATTCACCCGGGAACCGATTTCCGTGGCGCCTTCCACAAAAACCACCAAGCCGTTGATGCGGGCCACGCCTTCCACATAGGGGTTTTTCGTGGATTCTTCTTCAATGGTGACATCCATTTCCGCACCGGGCACCACATGGCCGGCGGGGTCGCCGGGGCGGGGGGTGAAGGGGCCGCGGGCAGGAGCCCGCGCCGAAGGAAGCGGGTCGGTGCCAGCGGGTTTGCCGGTGGGCTCGGCGAACGCCATGCGTTCGCGGCGTTCGGTGATGCGTACATTCACCCGCTCCCCAATGGTTGGCACGCCATTCACAAAGACCACCAGGCCGTTGATGCGGGCCACGCCTTCCGTCTGCGGATTCTTGGAGGAGGCTTCGGTGATCACGACATCCATTTCCGCACCGTTGACCACATGGCCGGCGGCATCACCAGCTTGGGGGGTGAAGGGCTTCCGTGGCGCCTTGGGCGGCAGCTCCACTTGGGAAAGAACCTGGGCCAGGGAGGCATCAATCACGTTTGGCCGTACGCGGGTGACATCCACGATGACGGTTTGACCGGGCCGTGCGCCGGGAATGAAGGTGGTGCGTCCACCGATGCGGGCGATGCCGGATGAGCGGTCCTCGCTTTCATCCATTACAAACACCTTGTAGCGGTAGCCCAGTTGCGGCTCGATCCGGATGGAGGCATCCGTGGCGTCGATCACTTCGCCCGTATTGATCTCCATGGGGCTCTGCTTCTCGGTATAGACCACGGCCACCACGCCGGGTTCGCGGGGACGGACCAGATAAATGGCCGCCAAAATCAGCAGGATGCCTAAAATGGGCAGCAAGATCAGTGCAACGGCGCGCCCTTTGGTGGAGGCGGAAGGGGAGGGGGGGGACTCTGTCATGGGTTCGGCTCCTTTAATCTATGGTTGATCAAAGATAGTCGGATGCCCGCTCTTCCGCAAGGCGGAAGAGTGGAGGAGAGGAAAAGCGTTTTATCCGGTGGATGTAGCTACATCTGTCGGCGGCGGTCCTCCGAAAAAAGTGGAAATGAAGGCAGAAGCCGGATGCGCCGACACGACTCCACCTCCCCCATGAAGATTCAACCGTTATTTCAGTGCATTTTCTTGACAAATAGAGGATTTGACCAGAATATCGCACGGATTTCCACGTCTTTGCCGACGTGGCATCCTTTTAAGAAATAATAGGGCCGCCAAACGCGGTCCGGAATGGAGAACAACATGGCTAAAAAGAAATATGTGTATTTCTACGGCTTCGGTAAGGAAAATACGGAAGGCGATGCCTCAATGAAGGCGATCCTGGGCGGCAAGGGGGCGAATCTGGCCGAAATGGCCAATGCGAATCTGCCGGTTCCTCCCGGATTTACGATTTCCACGGAGGCGTGCGCGTATTACTCCTCCCACGACAACAAGTATCCCGAAGGGATGCTGGAGCAGGTGAAGGCGCAGCTCAAGAAGCTCGAAACCAAAATGAAAAAGAAACTGGGCGATCCGAAGGATCCGCTGTTGGTTTCCGTCCGTTCCGGTGCGGCGATTTCCATGCCCGGCATGATGGACACGGTGTTGAACCTGGGGTTGAACGATAAATCCGTCTTGGGCTTCATCCAAAGCACCAAGAGCGAGCGCACGGGCTGGGATTGTTACCGCCGTTTTATCGATATGTTCGGGGATGTGGTCATGGGCCCCACCACTGGATTGTCCCATGAGGATTTCGAAGAGGCCATGTCCTCGTTGAAGAAGAAATACGGCGCGAAGGAAGACACCGATCTGAGCGCCGAGCAGCTCAAGGAATTGTGCGAAATCTACAAGAAGGTCTATGTCAAGAAGGTCAAGAAGCCCTTCCCGCAGGATCCCTTTGAGCAGTTGCTCGCCTCCATCAACGCCGTGTTCGGCAGCTGGAATAGCGACCGCGCCCAGAAGTACCGCCAGATCAACAAGGTCACGGGCCTGCTCGGCACCGCCGTCAACATCTGCTCGATGGTTTATGGCAACATGGGCGACACCTCCGGCACGGGCGTGGCGTTCACGCGTGACGGCGCCACCGGCAGCGAAGAACCGATGGGCGAATATCTAATCAACGCGCAGGGCGAAGACGTGGTGGCGGGCATTCGCACGCCGAAGCACATCGACGAAATGCCGAAGGAGAAGGATCCCATCTGGAAGAAGGCGCATACGCAACTGCTCGGCATCATGAAGAAGCTTGAAGAGCACTATAAGTATCCGCAGGACGTGGAATTCACCGTTGAACGCGGCGTGTTGTGGATGCTCCAGACCCGCAACGCCAAACGCACTGGTTTGGCCGGTGTGCGCTGGGCCGTGGAAATGGCCACCGGCAAGGATTTCTATACCGGCAAAGCCCAGAAGAAGATTCTGAAGCCCGCCGAAGCCCTTGCCACTGTGACGGGTTCCGATCTTGAACAATTGTTGTTCCCGATTTTTGACGTCGCCGTCGAGAAAAAGGCAACGCCGCTGGCCAAGGGGCTTCCCGCCGGTCCCGGCGCAGGCGTGGGCAAAATCGTGTTCGATGCCGCCACTGCCGAAGAGATGGTCAAGGAGAATCCGAACGAGAAGGTCATTCTCGTCCGTGCCGAAACCAGCCCCGAAGATGTCGGCGGCATGTGGGCGGCCCAGGGCATTCTGACCAGTACAGGTGGCATGACTTCCCACGCGGCCGTTGTGGCCCGCGGCTGGGGAAAATGCTGCATCGCCGGTGCTGGTGAGCTGAACATCGACTACAAGGCCAAGCAGGTCAAGGTCCACGACAAGATCCTCAAGCAGGGTGATTGGATCAGCCTGAACGGGTCCACGGGCATCGTGTACGAAGGCCAGATTCCGACCGAAGCCAGCCCTGTCGTCAGCGGCGTGGTCGGTGGAAAGAAGACGGCGCAGAAGCACCCGATCTATCAGATGTACAAGCAGATCAGCGATTGGGCCGACAAATTCCGCAATATCACGGTTCGCACCAACGCTGACAGCCCGAAGGATGCCCTCGCCGCTCGTGCATTCGGCGCGCAAGGCATTGGCCTGTGCCGCACCGAGCACATGTTCTTCGAAGGTGACCGCATTTGGGCGATCCGCGAATTCATCCTGGCTGAAGACCAAAAGGCCCGTGAAAAAGCCTTGGCGAAACTGCTACCCCTTCAGCGCGGCGATTTCGAAGGCATCTTCAAGGCCATGGACGGCTACGGAGTCACGATCCGCCTGATCGATCCCCCGCTGCATGAGTTTGTTCCCCAGGACGAAGCCGGCCAGAAGGAAATGGCGAAGCGCATGGATACCACCCTCCAGGTGGTTGCGGCACGTGTGAAGAAGCTGCACGAGCTCAACCCAATGCTGGGGCACCGCGGTTGCCGCCTCTCCATCACCTATCCCGAGCTGTGCGTCATGCAGACCCGTGCGATCATCGAAGCCGCCTGCAACATCGCCAAGAAAGGCTACAAGGTCCTGCCTGAAATCATGGTGCCGCTCGTCGGCTCCAAGACCGAACTCGACTATTGCGCCGAAATCATCCGCACCACGGCGGATGCCATCATCAAGGACAAGAAGGCCAAGGTGAAATATCAGGTCGGCACCATGATCGAGATCCCGCGTGCGGCCCTGACCGCCGATGCGATTGCCGAAAGCGCCGACTTCTTCAGCTTTGGCACCAACGACCTGACCCAGATGACCTTCGGCTTCAGCCGGGACGACATCGGTTCCTTCCTGCCGGATTATCTCGACAAGAAAATCCTGCCGGTCGATCCATTCCTGACCCTGGACACCACAGGCGTCGGCCAGTTGGTGGAGATGGGCGTCAAGAAGGGCCGGGCGACCAAGCCCACGCTCAAGTGCGGCATTTGCGGCGAACACGGCGGCGACCCTGCCTCCGTCAAGTTCTGCGTCAAAGTCGGCTTGAACTATGTGAGCTGTTCGCCATTCCGCGTGCCGATTGCCCGTTTGGCGGCGGCCCAGGCGGCATTGGGGAAATAACCCCAACGCGACTTTCGCGATAAAGCGTCCGCCGTCCGGCGGACGCTTTTTTATGTCCCTGTTTTTGCTCGACATCTGGGCAGGCGGCGACAATTATGAAACCGGAACATACGAAGGAGAAAACCATGTTCAACCCCACAGCAGAACAGATGCCGAAAGAGGCGCTGCGGAAACTGCAGAGCAAGCGGCTACAGCAGCTGGTCCGTCGAACCTACGACCATGTTGCATTCTACCGCGAACGCATGCAGGAAAAGGGTCTGAAGCCCGAAGATATCCGTAGCATGGAGGATCTTGCCCAGTTGCCTTTCACCACGAAGACGGATTTTCGGGATCAATATCCGTTCGGCATGTTTGCTGCTCCCATGCGCGAGATCGCCCGCATCCACGCCAGCTCCGGAACCACCGGCAAGCCCACCGTGGTGGGCTATACGAAAAGGGATCTGGATGTATGGGCGGAATGTGCCGCCCGTTCCCTCGGTTGCGGCGGCGCCACGGCCGACTCCATCGTGCAGGTGGCCTACGGCTATGGCCTTTTCACCGGTGGGTTGGGCATGCACTACGGTGCGGAATACATGGGCGCCGCCGTGGTGCCCACCTCCGCCGGGAACACGGAAAAGCAGATCATGCTGATGAAGGATTTTGGTGCCACGGTCCTGTGTTGCACTCCCTCCTATGCGCTCCAGATTGCCGAAGTCGGCATGGCCATGGGCGTGGATATGATGAGCCTGCCGCTCAAGTCCGGGCACTTCGGTGCGGAGCCGTGGACGGAAGCCATGCGCATGCGCATAGAGGAGATGCTTCCATTAAAAGCACTCGATATTTATGGCCTTTCGGAAGTGGCTGGCCCCGGTGTGGCCTCGGAGTGCTTGGTGCAGAACGGGCTACACGTCTTTGAAGACCATTTCTATCCCGAAATCATCGATCCCGCCACCGGCGAATCCCTTCCCGATGGCGAAAAAGGCGAGCTGGTCTTCACCTGCCTCACCAAGGAAGGCATGCCCCTCATCCGCTACCGTACGCGGGACATCACCATGCTGTTGAAGGAAGAAACCTGTCCCTGCGGACGGAGCAGTCGGCGCATCGCCCGCCTCATGGGCCGGACGGACGACATGCTAATCATCCGCGGCGTCAACGTGTTCCCCTCCCAAGTTGAAGATGTGTTGGTACGGATCAAAGGCGTGCACCCGCAGTATGTGTTGGTGGTGGACCGCCAGGGCAATCTGGACACCATGGAGATCAAGGTGGAAGTGACGGAGAGTTTGTTCAGCGACCACGTGAGGGGGCTTGAAGCCCTGCGGGCGGACATCCACCACCAAATCAAAACCGTACTCAACGTCAACGCCAAGATCACGCTGGTGGAAGCTGGTAGTATCGAACGGACTCTTGGCAAGGCAACGCGAGTGCAGGATTTGAGGCGGTTGAATTGAGGTGGGACCCTCAGCGAAAGGAAGGACCTATGAAAGTGCGGCAAATTTCGGTGTTTTTGGAAAACCAGTCGGGACGGCTGGCCAGTGCGTTGGCCGCCGTCGGCCATGCGGGGGTGAATATCCGTACCCTTTCGCTGGCCGACACCAGCGATTTCGGCGTTCTGCGGTTGATTGTGGATGACGTGGATGGGTGCGTGAAAGCCTTGAAGGAAACAGGCCATACGGTCTCTATGACCGAAGTGCTGGCCGTCGAGGTGCCGGACCGGCCCGGCGGACTGGCGGCTGTGTTGAACATCCTTTCTGTCGCCGGGTTGAATGTGGAATACATGTATGCCTTCACCAGCCGCATCAAGGATTCGGCGGTCGTCATTTTCCGCTTCGAGGAAAGCGACGTCGCCATTGCCGCCTTGCAGAAGGCTGGTGTGTCCATTGTCGCCGCCGAGCGGGTCTTGGCCCTGTCGGCGGAAGAGTCATCCAAAGAAGATGCATAAGAATAATCGAAGATTCACCAGCTGGGGAATGGGCGCGTTGCTCCTGTTCCTTTTGGCATGTGGCGCCGCCGCACAGGACAAACCGGGAAAAGATACCTTCCGAATGGTGACGCAAAAAGATGCCGCCAAAGAAACCGTAACGTACCATTTTGAAAGCAACCGGCTCACGATGGCTTCCGTCAAAGTGGTCTATAGCGATGAAGCGGAAGCCCGGTTCAGTTATGAGATGAAGCAAAAGGATGACATATTTCGCAACCTGAAGAAAAAAGGGAATGTGGTGACGTATGATACGCTCCCCGTTACCGCAGGGATGGAAAAGGATGACCTGATGCAACGGTTAGGCGCCCTGAACCCATCGGCCGATATTATGGAGTGAGTCCGAAAACCCGTCTAGCCAGCCTGCACCATGTCGGATGGTGTCAAACGCCCGTGTGCGCATAGGGATCGGGGCGCAATGCCGTTCTTCACGGACAGAGGGTTGTTTTTCCTGAAGCGTTTCGACTGTGGCGTCGGCAAGGAGGCCATGTGGATGGGGGAAGCTCGAAATGGATGTGTCGGATGTTGCGCCGGAATAGCCCTCTCCGCCATGGGCATTGTGTTATGATGCCGTTTTCTCCTCCACCATCCCCCGTGTGTATGATCTCGAAGTTCTGGGCCGGATGGCGAAATTTCTGTGCTGCGCATCGGAATTCTGCCGGATGCGGCCTTGAATACATGGGGATGAATACCGAGGCTACAATAGACGGGGTTTTCAATTAGATGACGACAGATGAATGCTGATCCCTCTCTCCTGGGGCGGGAGAGAAAAGGGGGGAGACGACAAAGAGGCGCTTGTCCGGAACCGCTGGAACCGGCATACTGATGCCAAAGAAACAACACCAACCCCGGAGAAATGGGATATGAACAACGAGCATCAGGAATCGGTCATCGGCGCGGATGTCGAAATCATCGGAACCGTTAAAAGCAACGGCAACGTCCGGCTGGACGGCAAGCTGGAAGGCGAATTGCTCTGCGGCGGCAATGCCGTACTGGGTAAAAATGCCGAGATCAAAGGCAACATCACCGCCACGTCCGTTTCCATTGAAGGTAAAATCAACGGCAACATCCTGGCCAAGGACAAGATCGAAATGAAGGCCACGGCGACGGTGAACGGCGATATCAAGGCCCGCCGCTTGTCCGTGGAAGACGGCGTGACGTTTGTCGGTCGCTCCGAGGTCAATCCCAACAGCGCGCCCACCGTTGCGCCGACGGGTTCCGCGAAGTAGTCCAGACCTTCTTCTGCGGATCGAGAGGGCCCTCCGGAATCTCCAGAGACGTGAGTGTCCCTTTGTGGCAAGGAACCCGGCGTGGTAGCTAAAAAAACAAAAGTAATGGACGGTTTTTCCGTCGTGCGTTCGCTGGCCCAGGCGAAGCAGGATGGCGTGCTGCCTACGCCCGGTTCGCGAAAACCGTTGCCGGAAACGGGGGCGTCGCGCCCGTCTTCCAAGGCTCCGCCCGTTGAAAATCCGCATATCGTCAAGACCATCCGGCCGACACAGCGGACCATCCGCTGCTTCAAGTGCGGCTATGAGTTCAAGTTGTCCGGCACCACGAACACGATTTACTGTTCCAAATGCCGCGAAAAAATTGACATGGGGGATTATGTCATCAACCGCCCATGGTCCGAAGAGATCAAAACCGGGGGAACTGTACACATCCAACCGTCCGGGCGGCTGGAGAATGTGCGCATCCTCGCCGGGAATGTGATTTTCGAGGGGTCCATGGATGCGAATTCCTCCATGGAATGTACGCAATGGCTGGAGCTGGCCGGAAGGCATATGCCGAATGTCCGGCAGATCACCATGCGGAATTTGCGGATCGCTGCCGGGCAGGACATTCGCTTCAACTATAAATTGCAAGTCCACCATGTGGAGGTGTTCGGTACGTTGGAGGGGGATGTGGAGGCATCGGGGTTGGTGTCGATTCACGAGGGCGGACACCTGAAGGGGACCTTGCGGGGTGCCCACCTCCACGTGGAGGAGGGCGGCGGGCTCTCCGCCCGCCTCTTTATCTGGCCGCAGGGGGATGCGGCGGCCTCACTGTCATGAAGTCGGTTCCGAGCAGGCATATCCACGTGGCCGGGGTGGCCGGGGTCGGAATGAGCGCTCTGGCGCAGGTGCTGACATGGACCACCGCACGGGTGACGGGTTCGGACCGTTATTTTGACCGTGGGGAGGATCTGCCCGTTTTCAAGTCCTTGGAAGCGTCCGGTATTGAACTGGTTCGCCAGGATGGCCGGGTGGTTTCCAGCGAGACGGATGCGGTGGTGTACAGCACCGCCATTGAGGCGGAGAATCCGGATTTGGCGGCGGCGAGCCGTCTCGGTGTGCCCTTGCGCCATCGAGCCGCCATGCTGGCGGAGTTGGCTCGCGACCATGTGGTGCTGGCCATAGCGGGCACGGCAGGCAAAACCACCACCACGGCCATGATCGGATGGGTGCTGGAACAGGCGGGAATGGATCCAACGGTGGTCAATGGCGGGAGTCTGGTGGATTGGGCGGATGCGTCGCATGTCGGCAATGTCCGGCGTGGCGGCAGGGATGCGCCATGGGTGGTGGAGGTGGATGAAAGCGACCGCTCCCTTCTCCACTTTTTCCCACAATGGTCGGTTTTGACAAATATCTCCCAGGACCACTTTCCATTGGAGGATGTTCAAGCTCTTTTTCGCGAGTATGCGTTGCAGGTGAAGCGGGGCATCATCTGTAGCGCTGGTGTTTCCAGCGTGCTGGGAACCCCGTCAGCGGATCTGGTGGAACTCGATGCCGTGCCTCTTCGGGGGAGAGACGGCTATGACTTGCCTTGGCGGAACGATATCCTCCGCGTGCCGCAGCCAGGCCGCCATAATGCCTTCAATGCCCTGATGGCGGCGGAGCTTTGCTTTCGGCTGGACGTGGAGCCTGCGGTTGTTCGGGAGGCCTTGGCCCGCTTTGGCGGAGTGCAGCGCCGGTTGGAGCGAGTGGATTCCGGCGGCCCGGTGCAGGTGGTGGATGATTACGCACATAACCCGGCTAAAATTGCGGCCGCATGGGAGGCTGTGGCTTTTCCGGAAAATCGCGTGCTTGGCATTTGGCGTCCCCATGGATATGCACCGCTTCGGTCCATGATGGAAGGGTTGACGGATGCATTCGCATCGGTTTGCCGCCCGCAGGATCATCTTTGGATTTTGCCGGTTTATGATGCAGGCGGCACCGCCTGCCGGAGCATCCAATCCGATGAATTGGTTGCCCGGTTGCGCCAGCGTGGCGTGAAAGCGGAATGGGTACGGGATTACGCGGCCGCCGGGGATGCCGTGGCGAGGGAAATGAAAAAAGTAGACAGGGTGCTTGTGATGGGCGCACGGGACCCCCGCCTGCCGGTTTTTGCCCGGGAATTGGCGAGTGCGGCATCCGCTGTGCGGAATTGAATTTGCCGTATGGATTTTTTTATAGTATGCCCACCCATATGAACCGGGTTGCTCATTTTCCTCTCCGCCCCTTGTTCCGTTTTGGACGCCCAGCAGGCACCGTATGCTTGTTCCTTGCCGGGGCATTTGCTTTGAACGGCTGTGTGAAAATGCCGTTGGAACCGGTTGCTCCGCCGCCCATGCCAGTTCTCCCCTCGGCAACCCGTCCGGTTGTGCCGCCTCCTCTTCCGGCTGTTCGTCCCCCTCTGGAGCATCCGGCGGGGGGGACACCGGCGGCGGATGTGTCCTTTGCCGTCCAGACACGGTTGGATCGTGCCCACTGTTCTCCTGGCGGCATTGATGGCCGCTGGGGGGCGAAAAGCAAAAAAGCCCTTTCCGCTTGGCAGGAGAAAAACAAACAACCGATCACCGGAGAATGGGATGAAGGCATTCTGGCGGCCTTGGGGGGAACGAATCAAGTGCTCACGACTTATACGGTGACGGTTGCGGATCATGCCGCCCTGACGCCGTATCCTAGCACCTGGCGCGGGAAGGCCCAGCGGGAATGGCTGGGGTATGTCACCATCGAAGAGCTGGTGGCGGAAAAATTCCATCTCTATCCCGTGGCCCTGCGGCGGATGAATCCGACGGCGGCTTGGCCGAATCCACCAGCGGGAACGGTGTTGACGGTGGCGTCGGTCAAAACCAAACCGTTGCCCCGGTTGTCCAAAATTGAAATCCGAGTGGGTGAGCGGTTGCTACGGGCCTATGGAATGGCGGGGGAGCTGGTGGCTCAGTTCCCGTGCTCCGTCGCCGCCAGTAAAAGCAAACGGCCGGTCGGTGAGACCTTGAAGGTGACGGTTTGGGCGGAGAATCCAGAATATACGTTTGATCCGGAAATGTATGCGGACAATCCTGAATCCGTCTTAATCGGCAAGCGCCTGCGGATTCCGCCCGGGCCCAACAATCCGGTGGGGGCGGCCTGGATCGGATTGGACCGGCCGGGCTATGGCATCCACGGCACGCCGAACCCGGCGGAAATCAGCCGGACGGAGTCTCACGGGTGTTTCCGGTTGACGAATTGGGACGCCCTGAAGCTGATCCATGCCGTTTACGTCGGCCTGCCGGTGACGGTGCTACCGTAGCAGGTCCTTTTTGTCGCCTCAGGGGCGGGGCTGGGGGCGTCCGAAGAAAAAGCGGAGCCAGTGAGGGGTCATCCGCGCCCAGGCTGCTTCA
>JAISGX010000076.1 GCA_031262805.1 Verrucomicrobiota bacterium
GCCAAGTGCGACCAACCAAGCGATAAGGCGGATTTGAGTCTTCATTATATTTCCTCCTGTAATGCATCCGTGGCGATGCCATTCCAAAACCGACCAATCCACTGCCCAGAGAACTGGGACCAGTTTTACGCGTTCTCCTTCATTTGGCAAGTGGATACGTTGCATGCAACGGAGTTTTTTGCCTAACGGCGGAGAAAGCGTCGCGTGGGAGCACTGATGATGGATCTCGCAAGATGCAGGTGGGCGGAGGGTTGCAAGCGGCCATGCCCGGGCGCGGAACATAGCAGACTCCTTGCGGCGTCTTAATAATTATCTGCTCTAGGCGGAGTCATCCCTGCGGGAGGGAAATCCCGTCTTCCTCATAGGCACAAAAAAAGAGCCGACGTCGTGTCGGCTCTTTCCATATCCGCCCGTCTTACCAGACCACGGGCTCATCCCATTCTGGCGCTTGGTCCGCCACACGAGGCGTCAGGCTCGGCCGACTGGGCTCGGCGGCGGGCTCCGCTGGCGTCGCGGCAACCGGCTGGGGCACGGATTCGACGATTTCCACGATTTCCACCTGAGCGGGAATCACCACCACCTCCTGGGCGCCGGATGGCTCCACGGCCGGGACGTCGTCGAGTTCGAGCGTGGCCTCGGCCTCCTCCACCAGAGGGGCATCCACCTCTTCGACGAATAAATCCAAGACGGCTTCATTGGCCACTGCAGGATCTGCCGTAGCTTCCTCCACAGACGGCATTTCTTCCGGCATGGCGGCGGCGGGCGCTTCCGATTCGGGGACCGCCCAGTCATCTGCAAACAAGTCATCAAAGGGATCCTCTTCCGTCGTTGCCGCAACAGCATCCATCTCGGCAACGGCTTCCGCCGTAGTTTCTTCGTCCGGCAAGGACGTTTCCTCTCCGGAATCCCATTCGCCGTCAAACAGGTCGTCAAAGGGAGCTTCCACGGAATCTGGCGCAATCATTTCCGTGACCTCCTCCTCAACCATAACGACAGGAGAGTCCCCTCCCAACAGATCGGCAAACGGATCCGTTTCGGCCAGTGGTTCGCTGTGGATGGTGGTTTCTTCCTCCACGAAGACGGATTCGACGAGGTCCCCGTCGGTGTCCGGCATATCCGCAAAGAGGTCATCGGCCGCCGCAGGGACGGCATCATCCAGCACGGGGGCTTCCGGCGTCCAATCCTCGCCCAGCAGGTCGGCAAACGGATCTTGTTCCATGGAAGGGGCGGCGGCGGCGGGTACTGCCTCATCCTCGCCCAAACCGGCAAGCAAGGCATCCAGGTCATCCACCTGGGCTTGGGCGCCAAGGGCCAGCGCAAGGCAACATACAACTAAAACGGCATAACGGGACATGGCAATCTCCTTCCATCCATTCATTTACCCGGATATACTAATCCAAAGGGAAGGGGAAAGGCAAACCGATTTATAAAATCCTATTGAAGATTTTCAAGGGCATCGCGGACCAGGCGCCCCGCCGTCCACCGGCGGTATTCTGCGGAGGAACGGATGTCCGCAATGGGCGCGACGGAAGCTTGGGCCAACGCCTCCGCCTCCTCCACCAGCCGCCGGGACAGCTTTTTCCCCGCTAGGAAGGCTTCCACTTTTCCCAAGCGGATGGGGGTGGCCGCCACGGAACCCAACGCAATGGCGGCGGATTCGATGGTCCCGCCGTGCAACCGGATGCGGGAAGCCGCCATGATCTTGCTGATGGCCTGTGCCTTCCGGGTGCCGATTTTCCGGAAGCGTTCCACCGACCTGCCTTTTTTGGGCAACAGGAAGGCGGCGATGATCTCATCCGGCTGCGCCGCCGTTTGGCGGTAGCCGGTCCAGAACGCCGTGAGCGGAACCGTGCGGAAGCGTTGGGCCGAAGCCAGCATCACCATGCCGTCCGTCACCAGCAGGGCCGGTGCTGTATCGCCGGCCGGGGAGGCGTTGGCGGCATTTCCGCCTAGGGTGCCCCGTGCCTGGATCTGCGTGGCGCCAACCGATGCCGCCGCCGCCACCAGCGCGGGCACATGGGCGCGGATGTCGGTGCAGTCGCGCAAAAACGCATGGGTGACGCCCGCACCGATCTCCACCATCTCCTTGGACACCCGGATGGCCGACAATTCGGGAAGCCCCCAGATGGAAATCAGCCGTTGCGGGGGCGGGGCTCCGGCCGCCCACTGCACCATCAAATCCGTTCCCCCTGCCAGCAACCGCCCGCGGGTGCGCTCATCCGCCTGAAACGCGACGGCCTCGTCGAGGGTTTTTGGAAAGCGGATGTTCAGCAGGTCGAAGTTCATGGGCGGGCTCATCCGGGGGTGGAACTGGTTTTTCGTAGCCGTGCCGCCGCCAGCTTCACGGCGGCAATGATTTTGACATATCCCGTGCACCGGCAGAGGTTGCCGGCCAGCGCCGTCCGGATGGCGGCGGTGGACGGCTTCGGATTCCGCTGCAGCAGCGCATAGGCCGCGAGCACCATGCCGGGAATGCAGAAGCCGCATTGGACCGCCCCGGTTTCCATGAACGCCTTCTGCAACACCCGGCCCGCCCGTTTTTTCTCCACGCCTTCAATCGTCAGCAGGGTGGTGCCGTCGGGCAGCTGCCCGGCGGGAATCAGGCAGGAGACGGCCGGGTCGTTGTCGATCAGGACGGTGCACGCGCCGCACTCGCCCTCGCCGCAACCCTCTTTCGCGCCGGTCAAGGCGAGATCCTCCCGCAGGAGATCCAACAGGCGGCGGCCCGCCGGAAAGCGGAGGGTGGTGGCGGTTCCATTCAGTTTCCAGGTTCGTTCAATGGATTTCATATTAGGCGGGGGGGATGACGGCGTTGAACAAGTCTTCCGGGGTGATCGGCAGGGAGCGCAGGCGCACGCCGATGGCCGTTTCGATGGCATTGGCAATGGCCGGCGCTAGGCCGTCCATCGGGAGCTCGCCCAGACCTTTTGCGCCAGGCGGTGCGAATGGATAGGGATATTCCACAAATTTTACATCATAGTTCGGCACATCCAGGGCCGTTGGCACAATGTAGGTCTGGAGGCGGGAGGCGTCAAACAAGCCATTTTTGCCCGTCCCCATTTTCTCCATGACGGCATAGCCCAGCGCCTGGGTCAGGCCGCCCTCCACTTGCCCGGTGGCCGTCATCGGATTGATCACCCGCCCGATGTCGATCACATCAAACACACGCGTCACCGTCAGTTCCAGCGTTAGTGGGTCGATCTCCACTTCCGCCACATTGGCGGACCAGGAATAGCCCGGATAGGAGTCGCCCTTGAAACGGCTCTGGTCCCACTGCACGGTGTCCGGCAGGATGAATTGGAAGGCGCCGTTGACTTCGCCCAGCTCCTCCCTCATGTCCCGGGCCACGCGAAGGAAGGGGAGCGCCCGGAAACCCTTGGCGTGGAGTTTCGAATGGCGCATGCGTGCCGCCGCGCCCTTGAAATAACGGCGGGAGGCAAACGCCTCGATCTGGTTGCGCAGGTCCTGCGCCGCACGATAGACAACATTGCCCACCACCATCGTGGTGCGCGACGCCACCGTCGGCCCGGAATTCGGCGCCATGCCGGTGTCCGCATACGGAAAGCGGATGCGCTCCGGCGTCAGCGACAAGCCGTCCGCCGCAATCTGGGTGAAGATGGTATGGACGCCCTGGCCCATTTCCGTGGAGGACACGCGGATGTTCACCCCCGGCCGCCCATCCTCCAGCAACGCGAGCTCCACGCGCCCCTTGGCCTTGAACTTCGCCTCCCCGTCGCCCGTGAAGGCCGACCCGTGCGCAAAAAACGACAGGCCGATGCCATAATATTTGTTCTGTCCTTTCCGCAGTTTGCCGCGGGAGGCCTGTTTGAATTTTTCCGCAAAGTCGGAACGCTGCAACACCAGGTCCAAGCAATGGGTTGAGCCGTTGTCCTCTGTCAGCAGCTGGCCCGTCGGCGTGCGGTCCCCCGGCCGGGCATGAATCTGGAGCCGGTAAGCATCCGGCCGCTTGCCCACTTTTTCGGCAATGGCGTCGATGTGCGACTCCAAGCCCCAGATCGCCTGCGGCGCGCCGAAGCCTCGGAACGCGCCGTTGGGCATGGAATTCGTCCGGGCCACTTTGCCGCGGATGAGGACGTTCTCGCACCGGTAGGCCAGGGCGCAATGGAGGATGCCGCGATACATCACCACATCCGAAATCGTCAGGTAGGCGCCACCGTCGAGAATATAATCGCATTCAATCGCCGTCAGCGTCCCGTCTTTTTTGAAGCCTGTTTTGAAGCGGACCCACACCGGGTGCCGCTTGGGCGTGAACAACATGTCCTCATGGCGTTCATAGGTGATTTTGACCGGTTTTTTCGCCTTCAGCGCCGGCAGGGCCGCATAGCCCGCCAGCATGGAGGGATAATCCTCCTTGCCGCCAAAGGCGCCGCCGATGGGCGTCTGCTTCACCCGGATCTTTTCAGGCGGGAGGTCCAGCGCGGCGTTGAGCTCATTCACCGGAAAATACGGGCATTGGATGGATCCCTCCACATAAATGGAGCCATCCTTGCGCGGAAACACAATCAAGCCCTGGTTTTCCAGATACAGCTGCTCCTGGTGACCCGCCCAATACTCTGCCTCCAGCACCTCGTCTGCCTCGGCGAATCCGCGGCGGATGTCGCCCTTTTCGATGTTCTGCGTCTTGAGCAGCTCCAGCTTTTTTGGCGATTTTTTGAAAAGGGCAATGGCCTCCGCCAAGGTCAGCAGGGCAGGCCGCTGCTCGATGTCCAGCCGGACATGGTCGGCCGCCTCCATGGATTTTTCAGCCGTGGCCGCCGCCACCACCGCCACCGGTTCGCCGCGGTAGCGTAGCTCGGCGCCCACGGCGCCCATCAGGGGCATGGACCGGTCGTGCATCACCATCACGTTTTCCCCGGGGATGTCCTCCGCCGTCGCCACCGTCACGCCCTTCCAGTCATACGCAGGATCCAGCGTCAGGCTCTTCAGGATGCCCCGGGCCGTTGGCGAACGCACCACCGTGGCATGGAGCGCTCCGGGGTATGTTCGATCATTCAGATATTGTGTCTTGCCGCGGACCTTGTCCGCCGCATCCACACGGAGCATGCCCGTACCGATATGGCGGGTGGGGTTGCATCTGGATTTCGTTTTCATTCGCTTCTGCGCCTTCTATACCGATCAAAAACGATAAACCAAAAGCCGCCCGGAATCAAACGGAAAGCAGGCGGGGTGTTGAAACGTTCTTGTCAGGATTCAGCGCTTGCGTTTTTCCGCGTGGAGGTCGAGGTAGAGCACATCCGGCGTGTGCGGCCATCCGCGAGCTGTTTGGAGGTTGCTTAGCACGCGCCGACAATAGGCGTGGATGGCGGGGGCGTCCAGCGGCGCATAGGCCGAGCGGACGGCGGATTTTTTCCGCCGCCGGGGGGTTGGCGCGAACCCTGCGGCATACAGGCCACGAAGGCCCAGCAGGCCGCGCCCGCCCGTTTCATCCCAGGCGGGAGCCAACTGCGTCAACAGCGCGTGCAGGCCCGGCAGTAGCGAAATTTCCATCCATCCCGCCTGTTCCCGCTTCAGGCGGCGGAAATCCAACGTCCACAAAATGCGCCCTTCCGCGGTGACGGTGCGCGCCGGTCTCACCAGGCGGGAGGCGAAGAGCTGCCAAACAATCAAGGGAACCGGCCCCGGCCAGATGGAGGGGTCAAACACCGGCAGGCTGTCGCGGTGGTTCGGTAGCCGCTCCGCCGCCCATGCCTGTGCCGCCGGGTCTTGGTGGAGGCAACGCAGTGCACGGTAGATCAACAAGTGCAGGTAGTCGTCCGGCAGGGGCGGGCGGAGCGCTTGATCCAGCAGATAGTGGGTGACGGCGGCGGAGACCTCGGAAGAGACCGTGGCATCCAGCGTGAGAAAACCGGTGGATTCCACCAACAGCTCTTCGAAGTGGACACTCAGGGCTTCACGCAGGGAGGGAGTCGGCAGCATGCGTCTGCCTCCTCAACCCGCGCCGGGTTTTCCACGGTGTGGAAACTTTTTTTCCAATGCGTGGAAAATTCGGGATTTTTTTTTCCAATGCGTGGAAAACGCCATGGACGCAAGGGAGATCATTGGCGTTCGATGAGATTTTCAATTTCGGAGAGGAATTGCGAGGCGTCCCGGAACCGGCGGTAGATGGAGGCAAACCGGAGGAAGGCCACTTCGTCCACTTTTTCCAGCTTGTCCATCACCTTGCGGCCGATGAGGGTGGAGTGGACTTCCGTTTCATGCTCGGCTTCGATTTCGCGCATGATATCGTCCACCAGCATGTCGATTTGGGGTTCGGAAATGGGCCGTTTGATGGCGGCGTGGGCGATGGAGGCGCGGAGTTTCGCCCGGTCGAAGTCTTCTCGGTGCTGGTCCCGCTTGAGGACAACCAAGATGGCTTTCACGACCTGTTCATAGGTGGTGAAGCGGTGGCCGCAGCGGGTGCAGGCCCGGCGTCGGCGGATGATCTCGCCGTTCTTGAGGGAGCGCGAATCAATCACCCGGTCATCCATCTTCAAGCATTTGGGGCAACGCATGCCCAGAAGTGTGCGCGGGGGATGCGGGGAATGTCAAGCGCGGAGGGCTTGCATTTTGGGTGTGGGTTTTGGATGATGGAGCCATGAATGAACGCGACGACCAGGGAATGGATATCTACTTGCGCGAAATCGGGCAGGTGGATCTGCTGACTCCGGAAGAGGAGGTGGAGCTGGCGGCCCGCATTCAACGCGGCGATGAGGCCGCCCGGCAGAAGATGATCCGTGCGAACCTTCGCTTGGTGGTCAAGATTGCCGGGGATTATGCGCGCTTGGGCCTGCCGCTGTTGGATTTGATTTCGGAAGGCAACATCGGGCTGATGAAGGCGGTGGACCGTTTTGACCCCAAGAAGGGCGGCAAGCTGAGCACCTATGCCGCCTGGTGGATCAAGCAGGGCATCCGCCGTGCGCTGGCTAACCAGGGCAAGACCATCCGGTTGCCGTCGCACATTGTGGAGAAGCTCTTCCGCATGCGCCGCACGCAGGAGGCCATGCTGCACGAGTTGGGCCGTTCACCCACGCCGGAAGAGCTGGCGGAACGCATGGCGGTGCCGGTGAAGACCATTCGGCATTGGCTGGAAATTTCGCAGCGGCCCACCTCGTTGGACCTGCCGTTGGGCGAGGATGGCCGCGAGAACTTGGGCGACACGCTCAGCGATGCCCATGCCAAATCGCCCTTCGCCGCATTGAACGACCAGCAGCTGTTGGAGGAGATGACGGCCAATCTGGCGGCATTGGATGCGCGCGAGCGGACCATCCTGGAATACCGCTTTGGCTTGAACGGACGGACGGCGGAATCGCTGGAGGAAGTTGGCGAGCGCGTGGGCGTCACGCGTGAACGGGTGCGCCAGCTCCAGAATGCCGCGTTGGCGAAGTTGCGCGAGAAGATGTTGAACGACTAGACGGCGGCGGAGAGTCCGCCGACCCTCTGAAGCAGAACTACGAGAGGTGAGGAAACAACCATGGCACATGTCGAGCAGACCCTGAATGAGATTACGGTGGATGCGGCGAATTTATACCGCGAGGAAACCTATACGGATTTGAAGGCCGGCTCCATCCGCAAGATGGTGCCGGTGAAGGCGGACGGCACGGAGGATGACTCCCGAGCGGCCATCTTCACCGCTGTGACGCAGGTGATGACGCCCGGCGGCGTGCTGCCCCTGACGGGCGAAGTGCCTGGCGCCAAGACGCTGCAGGAAGCGGTGGATGGATTTGCTGCGGCGATACAGCAGGCGGTGAGCGACCTGCGCGAGGAGATGGCCGCGCTTCAGCGGGAACGGGCCTCGCAAATTGTGGTGCCGGGGCGCGATGTGCCGCCGTCATCCGATCTGTTGATCCACTAGTTTCAGCGGGGGGGAAGAAGGCGGCGCCGGAATCTCCCGCCGCCCTCAGGCGTTGGCGTCCGTGCCGCGCTCCTGTTTCCCGGCGGCGGCCAGTTCATCCAGAAGGCGCCGGATGGCGGCGGCAACGGCCTGTTCCCGGATGTGCTTTCGGGAGCCATGGAAATCGTGCCGGAAGGTGCGTGCGCCTCCTGGACCGGCGATGCCCGTATAGACCAATCCCACGGGCTTTTGCGGGGTTCCGCCTCCCGGACCGGCGATGCCCGTGATGGACACGGCCCAATCCGCCTGTGTCTGCCGGAGGGTGCGAGCGGCCATGTGTTCCGCCGTTTGTGCACTCACGGCGCCATATCGGCTCAACAGGCCGGAAGGAACGCCCAAGAGCTCTTCTTTGAGGTGGTTGGCATAGGCGACATAGCCGCCGAGATACCACGCGGAACTGCCGGGCAGGGATGTCAGGGCGCCGCCAAGTAGCCCGCCGGTGCAGGATTCCGCCGTGGCCAGCGTTTCCCGCCGGGCCAGCAGAGTTTGGGCCAAAAGGCGAACAGGTGCTTTCATGAACATAGCGTAGGATGCCGACTTCCATTTGGAAAGCCTTTCCGCGCCCGGCCGTTATGCCGCCCGTCGAGGGGGATGCACATGGAATGCCGGGGAAACATTCGGCGACAATATGCTTTTCCGAAGAAGGGGAAGAGTGTAGGAGAGGGTATCGTGAAACAAGACCACCCGGATTTAATTTTTTGCGGCAACGAGATCCTGCT
Source organism: Verrucomicrobiota bacterium (assembly GCA_031262805.1). Taxonomy (GTDB): domain Bacteria; phylum Verrucomicrobiota; class Kiritimatiellia; order CAIQIC01; family Lenti-01; genus JAISGX01. The sequence continues at coordinate 8,611 of JAISGX010000076.1, forward strand.
GGAGCGTGGGAGTCCGCTCCGCCCGGCCGTCGGGGCGGCGGCGCTGGAGCGCCTCCACCCGCGCCGTATGGTTGTGGAAGAGGCCCTGGTTCATCCGCAGGAGGTCTCCGCCGTATGGCTGGACGGGAAGGCGGATCGGGCGCCGGAGGGGATGGACTGGATGCGGATTCGGCAGGCGCTCGCTCTGGGCCTGCCGTGGAGCGGCGTGGCCGCCCGTGCCCTGGGCTTGCTGAACTGGTGCCGGAAACACCACTATTGTGGCGCCTGCGGGGGACCCCTGCGGGCCTTTGCCCGGGACATGGGGCGGCCCTGCGCCCAATGTGGGCGGATCACCTATCCGGATGTGTCGCCCTGCGTGATTGTGCGGGTGGAAAAAGAAGGCCGGATTCTGCTGGCCCGGCATGCCCGGCGGAACATGGATGTGTTCACCTGCCTTGCCGGACATGTGGATGCAGGGGAGTCGGCCGAGGAGTGCGTCCATCGGGAGGTGCGGGAGGAAACCGGCCTAGAAATCGGGGCGGTCCGCTATCTGGGCAGTCAATACTGGCCTCATGCCAATCAATTGATGCTGGCGTTTTCCGCCCGGTGGACGGCCGGCCGCATCCAGATTCAGGAAGAAGAGCTGACGGAGGCCGGATGGTTCGATCCGCTCTGGCTCCCTCCAGTGCCGCCGCCGGGTAGCGTGGCATATAAGTTGATCCATCAACTGATTTGAACGAAGGACGCAGGGTCCCGGAGGAGGTGCACGGGGACGCCGGGGCCACGTCCATCAACGGCATGGAGCGCTCAGCGGCTAAATGACAGGGCCTTTTTTCCAGTGCGTGCTCAGTTCCCGCCGGTTGTGATATTCAAAGCGTTCCTTCAGATGTAGCGGCAGGGTCCTTCCGGTGTTGTCCCACAAAAAACCGCGTAGCGTGATGCGGCAGCTGGAATCTCGCGACACAATAGGCCGGGTGTTTTCACTCAGCCGCATCATCCGGGAACGGACCAATCCGTTCGGGGTGCTGTGGATTTGATCATAAGGCGTCAAATAGCGCGACCATGTCTCGTTGAAGATTTCCTGCTGACCGTCATCATAGTCCACGGTGATCTCGTTGATCTGGATGCGGGTGAATTGGGCGGAATAGTCCCACAGCTGGATCCGGATGGGGAAGGGGGGCTTGGAGTAGTGATAGAAGCCGATGAACGGAAGCCCGACGGCCACCACATCGGAATCCAACGCGACATCCCCCGCCAGCCCTTCCGCCAGTTCCATCTGATGCTGCCCGCCGAAATCTGCATGGCTGGCAATCACGGCTCCGCCCGTGAGCATGGCATAGAGCAGATAAACCGCCAAACAACCAATCAGTACCGTGAGGGTTCGTTTGGAGGTGGCCATGGCCTAGAAAAATCCTTTGCCGATGGACGGGGGGCGGGTGGATGCCATAGGAGGGGCGATGGATGCGGAAAACAGGGGGGCAACGGAGCTTCGGCTCCACACACCAAGGGCGAACCTGCCGAGCAGGGCGCAGAAGATCATCAAAATCCATCCCATCCATCCGATGGCCGCATGAATGAGGCGGAACAAACAAAAAACCGCCGTCACGCCGCACAGGACGTAATGAAAAAGGAAAAGAAGATTTGAATATTGTTCGTTCTCTAAAACCACAACCATACCCTTACCAAACCGAATGTCATTATAACGAACCCGCCGCTCCGTGCAACCTTTAATTCTGGCAAGTCTGATTTGCGCTTGTCCCTTTCGGTTGTCGTTTGCCGCATGGGTTTGCCCCCGCAAGGGAGCCCCTTGCCCCCCCCCCCCGGGGCAAAAATGTTCAAGCGGAGCGTCGGGGGATTTCTTCGAGTGTGCAATCCTCCAACGCCTGATGGGCTCGGTGGTTATTGTACAGCCACGGCGGCTTTGGCCGAAAGCGCCCAGCCAGTATGCCGGCGTCAAGCTGCCGTGCACCCGCGCGGCCAGCGTGTTTTCATAGTCAGGGTTCTTTCGCCGTCATGCGGATGGACAAGCCGCAAGACGGAGAGCGTTCCAGCGCCCGGAGGCATCCTTGTTGATGCAAGTCACTTCCGCTTTCGAATGAGGAGGCTAAGGAGGCCCAGGCCAAGCAGACCAAGCGTGGTCGGCTCGGGAATCGTCGCATTCAGAAATTGACTGGGCAATAACGCTTCGTCGCTGATGCGGAATTCGTCGATCCAGCCGCGAAACCCGTCGCCTATCGTACGCGACCCCGTGATCGGATTGTGAAATTCGTAGGGGCCATCCGTGGTAGGAGAGAGCTCTTCATTATGAAGCAATTGCCCATCTAGGTAAACGCTGTATTCACCTTGATCTTTGACCAATGCAACATGCTGCCAAGCATTGAACCGAATTTCCTCTGCCGGGAAGGAAACTCGCGTCTCCATAAACAGAGAGGTAAAGGATGAGTTCCCTGAAGAACTGATGATTCTAAAGAACAATTGGTCGGTATAATCCGACCCAAACCCGAAGATCCCTGCACCATATTGGGCCGCAAGCTCGTCTGGTTTTATGAACATTTCGAGCGTGAACGAATATCCCAGCACGAGAGTAGCGGAGTTGCTCAGGTCGATGAAGGTACTCCCCCCATTGATTCGCATGGATGTCGTATTGGCTTCACCCGTCTGCGGAATTGTAGAACATGGCGTATCCGTGCTCCAGCCGGCACCATATGTATCCCCGCCTCCGGGCAATTTTTGGTTAGATGTGAATGAAATCAGGTCGCCATCCAACAATCCGGTTTCATCCCGAGCAAGACTGCCCCCGTTTTCTTCAAAACGGATGTAGCTCACCGTTCCACCGCTGGAATAACGAGCCAACACAACGAAAGCCAGTAGCGTGAGTATGTGTTTCATAGA
>JAISGX010000087.1 GCA_031262805.1 Verrucomicrobiota bacterium
GCGGTGAAGGACTATCCCTATTACAACCCGCAGACGCATGCCGTGGATGTGGAGGCCATGTGCGCCGCACTGGAAGCGGTTCCGGCGGGGGATGTGGTTCTCCTGCATGTCTGTTGCCATAATCCCACGGGCGCAGACCTAGATGCCGCCGGCTGGAGCCGAGTGGGGGCTGTTGCGGCCAAAGCGGGCTGGCTTCCGTTTTTTGATTTTGCGTATCAAGGCTTTGGCGACGGCGTGGAAGACGACCGCGTTGGCATGATGTCCGTGCTACGCAAGGTGCCGGAGGCCATGGTGGCCTCCTCCTTTTCGAAAAACATGGCGCTGTACGGCGAACGCGTCGGCTCCCTGCAGTTCGTGACCGAAACGGCCGATGTCGCCTCGGCCGTGCTCTCGCAGGTGAAGCGCATCATCCGCGTACTATATTCCAACCCGCCCAAACACGGCGCGGCGTTGGCCACTCTAGTGCTGGGTGATGAAGAACTGCGGGCCTTGTGGATGGATGAGGTGAACCGTATGCGTAGCCGCATCTCGGCCAACCGCCAGACCCTGGTGGAGGGGTTGGCCGCCCGGGACACCGGGCGGGACTTTTCCTTCATCACCCGGCAAAAGGGCATGTTCTCCTTCAGCGGGTTGAGCGATGCCCAGGTGACCTTCCTGCAAAAGGAAAAAGCCATCTACATGGTCAAGGGCGGACGGATCAATGTGGCCGGCCTGCAGCACAACACCATGGAATATGTGTGCGATGCCCTTGCGGAGAGCCTCCAGCGGTTCCCATAGGCCTAGGGCGCAAAAAAAATGCCGCGGTCGGCCCGCGGTGGTTTTTTCATGGACGAATCCGCCGCTTTTGGGGGAGGATGGCGGGAAGCCCGTGGAAAGGCTGTGCAAAACGGTCTCAGTAGATTTCGTCGCCCTCTTCACGCGTATAGAACAAATGGAGGTAGGCATCGGCATCCGCCGTGGCGCCCATGTCCAGGAGGATCTGCTCGGCGAGCGTTCGCTTGGTCTTTGCCGTAGCTTGCAGGGCGTTCAGTTTGTCCCGCACGCCGGAAGCCGCCACTAGGTCCATCACTTGGTTGAAGAGGAACGGCGATCCATAGAGTAACTCGCATTCGCAGAGGATTTTGCAGGCCACCATATGTTCGAAGCTCGTGAACGTCAGTTGCTCCTTCACGCGGGAGAGGGGCTTGAGGACGTAATCGATTTCCTCCTGAATGCCGGGATGCGAAAGTAGGTAGTGCTTTTGGCGGTAGATGGCTTCGTCCAGCGCCCGGACATCCGCCGTCGGTAGGTCGTCGGTGGTGACCACGATGATGTCGAGATCCGAGCCGCGCACCATTAACCCGGAACTTTTTTCGGGCCGGGGCACTCGGTGGGACATGTTGTAGGCAATATCTCCCGCCAGCATAAAGGTGGTGTGCTGCAGCAGCAGGGGTTCGTCCGGTAGCCCCGCCAAGGCCACGCAGACGCTCTCGCGGGCCAGGTCCAGCTTTTCGCGCGAAATGGCGGTGATGTCCATTTCCAGCCGGATGGCGCGGACTTCGATGGCTTCCCGCTGGGAAGCCAAGCCGATGACGGTGTAGGTCAGGAATTCTCGCCGGATGGAGGGGGAAAGGCGGGCATAGCCCTCCACCGCATAATCCAGCCGCATGTACCGTTGGCCGACGGTGCGCAGGATCAGATGCGCGGCATGGCATTTCCGCCAGAGGTCCAGCACATCCGTGAACCCGCCTTTGGCGACGAGTTCCGCGCCGGTCAGAGGGCCTGTTTGCTTCAAAATGTCGGCAACAGAGGGCATGAGGCGCATATTATGCTAGGTCCTGAAGAAAAAGGGGAGCCTTATTTTGTCTGCGGTGGGTTGCGCGGAGCGCATGAAAAAAAAGAATACACCGCTTTCCTGCGCGGGAGAGGAAGAGGGGGCTTTCACCGGCACAAATAATGTTTGAGGGGAGAATCCAAGTTTCTACCTATCCAATTCGAGTGCGGTGGGCAGATGGTTTCCGCCCGTTCGTCCGTCGGGGAAAGAAAACGTTTTTCTCTTGCCGCTTGCCGGGGTACCAGATAGCATCAACGCCCAACGTATAGGGTTATGTAGAAGGAATTTTGTTATGGCTGAAGAACTGCAACATTTGATCGAGAAAATTCGCAAGGAAGGCGTTGAGTCCGGAGAGAAGACTGCGGAGTCGCTGGTGGCCGACGCCAAGAAGAAGGCCGCCGACATTGTGGCCGCCGCACGCAAGCAGGTGAAGGAGATGGAAGCCAAAGCGGAAGCGGATGCGGATGCCTATGCCGAACGCGGCAAAAAAACTCTCCAGCAGGCCGCCCGCGACTTGTTGATCACCATCGGTGGAAGCGTTGGCAATGTGGTGGCGGACATCGTGGATGTCAAGGTGGGGAATGCCCTAGACCCCGATTTGATCAGCCGGATGCTCTTGAAGCTGACCGATGCCTACATCGCCAAGGACGGCGACGTGGAGGTGGAAGCGGTCATGAGCGAAGAGGATGCCAAGGCCGTGAAGGCCTATTTCGCCAAGGAATATCAGGACAAGCTGGAAAAGGGGCTTCAGATTGAGAGCGACCGGGAGATCTTCAAAGGCTTCCGCGTTGGCATCAAGGGCGGCCAAGTGTTTCACGATTTCACGAAGGAGGCCATTGCCGATTCCCTGGGCAATTTCCTGCGGCCCGATCTAGCGGAAATCGTCAAGGACGCCGCCAAGGAATAACGGACGTCATGGGTGGGTACAACTATTTGGTCTCCTCGCTACCGGCGCTGGCCCTCGGTTCGCCTCCGCCGTTCACGCCGGAGGATTTCCTCTTCCACACGCAGGGCGTGCTGAGCGAAGCGGACCAGGCCGAACTCGCCGCTGTCCTTTCGGGGCATCCCGAGCGGGGGTATTCGGGCTTCGCCCGGATGTGGTCGGCGGGCGACACGCAGATCCGCAACACCATTGCCAAGGCACGCGGTGCCAAACTCGGCGTCGAGGTCAAACCCTTCCTGCATAGCCACCCCGGCTATTCCGTCTGGCTGGACAAGGACGTCTCCGACGCCTTGGCCAAGTCCAACCCGCTGGAAAGCGAAATGGGCCTGGATGCCGCACGGTGGAAATATGTGGACGATTTGGCATTGGCGGATCCCACAGGCCTGCCTGGTGTGCTGGCATTCGCCGTCAAACTGATGCTGGTGTCGCGCTGGTCCGGCATGGACGAAAAAGCCGGACGTGAGCGGCTCGAACAGCTGGTGTCGGATCTCGAAGAGCAGGCGCCGCAGGCGGGATCCTAGAATCTTAACAACGATCGAAGGCGGAACAACATGAGCGAAAATGTCGGAAAAATTGTAGGGATCAACGGAAACCTGATCACGGTCCATTTTGACCAGGCGGTCACCCAGAACGAAGTGGGTTATGCTCGCTTGGGCGACCTCGGCCTGCGTGCGGAAGTCATCCGTATCCGCGGCGAAAACGCCGAAATGCAGGTGTTTGAAGACACCACCGGGTTGAAGGTGGGCGATCCCGTCGAATTCAGCCAGAACTTGCTGACCGTGGAGCTGGGCCCGGGGCTGTTGGCCCAGGTGTATGACGGCCTGCAAAACCCGCTGCCGAAGCTGGCGGAGGAATTTGGCTTCTTCCTCCAGCGCGGGAAATACCTCAAGGCCCTGCCACGTGACACGCAATGGGAGTTCACTCCCAAGGCCCGCAAGGGCGACGACGTCACCGCTGGCGACACACTCGGCACGGTGCCGGAAGGCATTTTCGAACACCGCATCATGGTGCCCTTCACCCGCACCGGCAAATACACCATCGAGAACATTGCCGCAGAAGGCGCCTATACCGTGGATCAGCAAATCGCCACCCTTAAGGATGAGCGCGGGGAAACCTTCCCCGTGACCATGGTGCAGGAATGGCCCGTCAAAGTGCCGATCAAGGGCTATGCCAACCGCCTCCGTCCGGAGGAGCCTCTCGTGACGAAGGTCCGCATCATCGATACCTTCTTCCCGGTTGCCCGCGGCGGCGTCTATTGCATTCCCGGTCCGTTCGGCGCCGGCAAAACCGTCTTGCAACAGATCACCAGTCGCCATGCGGATGTGGACATCGTGGTCCTCGCCGCTTGCGGCGAGCGCGCCGGCGAAGTGGTGGAGACCCTCCGCGAGTTCCCTGCGCTCACCGATCCGCGCACGGGTCGTAGCCTGATGGAGCGCACCCTGATCATCTGCAACACCTCGTCCATGCCCGTGGCCGCCCGCGAAGCCTCCGTCTATACGGCGGTCACCATCAGCGAATACTACCGCCAGATGGGCTTGAACGTGCTGTTGCTGGCCGACTCCACCAGCCGTTGGGCCCAGGCCCTGCGCGAAATGAGCGGCCGTCTCGAGGAAATTCCAGGAGAAGAAGCCTTCCCGGCCTATCTGGAATCCCGCATTGCCGCCTTCTACGAACGCGGCGGGGTGGTGAAGCTCAAGGATGGCGGCATCGGTTCCGTCACCATCGGCGGCACGGTGTCGCCCGCGGGCGGCAATTTCGACGAACCCGTCACCCAGGCCACGCTGAAGGTGGTCGGCGCCTTCCACGGGCTGAGCCGGGAGCGTTCCGACGCCCGCCGCTATCCCGCCATTCAGCCGCTGGAAAGCTGGAGCAAATATCCCGGCGTGGTGGATGGCCGCCAAGTGGCCGACGCCCGCGCCGTCCTGCGCCAGGGCAACGAAGTGAACCAGATGATGAAGGTGGTGGGAGAGGAAGGCACGAGCATCGAAGACTTCGTGACCTACCTCAAGAGCGAATTTCTGGACTCCGCCTATCTGCAGCAGGACAGCTTCCACGATGTGGACGGCGCCACCGGCGCGGACCGGCAGAAATATGTCTTCAACAAGATTCACGGGATCCTGATGGCCCATGTCCACTTCGAGAGCAAGGACGCCGCACGCAAGTGGTTCCTGCAACTGACATCGGTCGCGAAGGATTGGAACCGCGTCCAGCAGGACTCGGACGAATTCAAGCAATTGGAGCAACGCATCGACGGCATGCTCGCGGAGGTTTCGGAAGATGCATAAAGTATATCATCGTGTTGAACAAATTGCCGGCAACGTCATCACCGTCCGTGCCGCAGGGGTGACCAGCGGCGAACTGGCCCAAGTGGTCGGCACGCTCGGCACCTCGCTGGCGCAGGTCATTCGCCTGGAAGGGGAGAAGGTCTTCTTGCAGGTGTTCGCCGGTAGCCGGGGTCTTGCAACGGATGCCCAGGTTCGTTGCCTCGG
>JAISGX010000130.1 GCA_031262805.1 Verrucomicrobiota bacterium
AAGCGTTTTACCGGCAAGACGGACGCCACCGCCGGGCCACCCACCGGCGCCTCGTTCCCCGAGGCCGTTGCTTGGGGCACTTTCGAGGTCATTTGCCATGCCTTTGCGCCCTATGCTTCTTCGAGCCGCGTTGTATCTCATTGATTGGTACACAGGAGGCATGGGAAAGCCGTATCGAGCGATTTGTTCAACACAATTCCCCACCGGTAAAGGCAACGGGGCTGCAAAACGCTCCTTTCAGAAGGCATGCTTCTCACCGCTTCCGCATTGAACGGTGGAACGCTCCGGCGTAGAATGCTCCGCATGTTCACTCGCCGAATGCTCATCTTCCTACTGGCCGGTCTGTCCACCACGGCGGGCATGGCGCAGAGCGCACGCATGGTGGAGCCGTTCCTTCCCTCCACCGCAAGCGCATGGAAGCCCTTTGCGAATTCTCCGACCGTCAAAAGCACGACGGACGGCATCGCCTTTCCCCTTCCGTTTGCCAAACCCTTCTTGCCCTTCAGCGCGGAACGGGACCGGGTGGCCTGGGACAAGGCCGTTTCCTTCAACCTGGCCCCGCCCATCGCTTTTGAACTTGATTTATTCTGCGCCCATCCGGATTCCATGCGGAAGTTTGGATTGTATTTCAAAAGCGGAAACGGCTGGTATGTCGCCAACAAAGCCCTCACCCATGCCGGGCGCCAGACCCTCACCTTTTCCAAAAGCGATTTTTCCATCGAAGGGGAGGTGGCCGGGTGGAATCAGATCGACGGCATCCGCATCTCCCCTTGGCGCGGCACCCTGCTACGTAATACGGAACTGATCCTGCACCGCCTAAGCACGCTGGAAGGCCAGTCGGTTGTCCTCGTCCGCGGCACCTCCTCCTGTCCGGATGACGGCGCCCGGATGGTTGCTGCCAAAACCACGGAGCGCATCAGCCGCCTGTTGATTGAAGCAGGCATCGGCCATGCGCTACTGACGGACGACGACCTCTTCAAAGGCCTTCCATCCACCGCCACCCTTGTGTTGCTCCCCTACAACCCCAATCCCACCGCCGCCCAATTCTCCGCCTTGCAGGCCTTCCTGCAACGGGGGGGCAAACTGGGCGTATTCTACGGCTCTTCCCCCGCCCTAGCCGCCGCCATGGGCTTCAAGCTTGGTTCCTATGTGAAGGCCGACCGCCCCGACGTGTGGCGGGCCATAGCCTTCGAGGACCCATCCGCCTGGGGGCTCGCCCCCCGGATCTGGCAGAAATCGCTCAACCTGTTCACCATTTCCCCTTCCACCCCGGACTCGCGCACCATCGCCTGGTGGCAGGACGCCCGGGGCGCCCGGCGGCCCGAAGCCGCCATTGTGTTCTCGCCCAAGGGATTCTGGATGTCGCACATCCTGTTGTCGGACGATCAGGCGTCCAAGCGGGACATGCTGGTCTCCTTGTGCGCCCATCTGGATCCCTCCTTATGGATTCCAGCCGCCCAGCGGGCCATCCGGCAGGCGGGACGAATCAACGATTTCACCTCGCTTTCCCAGGCCGTGGCGGAACTTCAACGGCGAATCCCCGAAGCGGCAAACCCGGCCGCCGTGCAGGCCCTTTTGGGCGAAGTCTCCGATCTGGCGGCGCGCATTCCGGCGGCCATGACTTCCGGCCACCCCGCCGAGGCCCTGCAGATGGCCCGCCGCCAACGGCAATGCCTTCTGCGGGCAGATGCCGCTGTTCAACGCCCCAAGCCGGGGGAATTCGTCGGCATTTGGGATCATGACGGCACCGGCTTCATCCCCGGCGACTGGCCCGCCACCGCAGCCCTGCTGGCAAAACGCGGGGTGAATGCCCTTTTTCCCAATGTGGCATGGGGCGGTTGCGCACATTATCCATCCAAATTCCTGCCCGCCTCCCAAACCTTCCGCCTCTATGGCGACCAAATCGCCGCCGCCCTAGAGGCGGCCAAGGCCAACCGCCAGCAACTCCATGCATGGATCGTCCTTTGGAAGCTCGATGGCGCCCCCGCGGATTTCATCGAACGCATGAAAAAGGAAGGCCGCCTGCAGGTGACCGCCTCCGGCGCCACTCGGCCGTGGCTCAGCCCCCACCATCCGGCCAACCGGGCGCTGATGTTGAATGTCATTGAAGAAATTGCGCAGCTCTATCCCCAGCTCGACGGCATTCATCTGGATTATGTCCGCCTGCCGGATTCGCTCAGTTGCTATGCCTCCACCACCCGTGCACGGTTTGAACTGGCCACCGGGCGGAAGGTGGTGCATTGGCCCGCAGATGTGCAGAGGAATGGCCCGCGGAATGCAGACTTCCGCCGCTGGCGGACGGAAGAGATCACCTCCTTTGTGGCCGAGGCGCGTGCTAGGCTTCGCTCCGCCGTTGCGAACATGAAGCTGTCTGCCGCCGTGTATGGCGCCGTGGCCCCTGATGGCGGCAACATTGCCCAATATTGGCCGGAATGGCTCCGACGGAACCTAGTGGATTTCCTGACCCCGATGAATTACACTGAATCCTCCGCCGAATTCTCCTCTTGGCTCCACACCCAGACCCGTTTTCCCCAGGCCGAGGGTCGACTCATTCCCGGCATCGGCGTGACAGCCGACGAATCCCGCCTGGATCCGGCCCAAGTGGCGCGGCAGATCATGCTGGCGCGCCAGGCCGGCTGTCCGGGGGTGATGCTTTTTTCCCTCACCGGCACCCTCCGGGATGAAACCCTGCCGATCCTCTGCAACGGCATCCTCCGGCCACTCCCCTAAGCCCCACCTCCTCGAATCCATTTTTTCCACACCATGGAAAATAAATTTCCATAGTGTGGAAAACGGGTGAGCGGCGGCGGAAAAGAGACTCGCTCTTTGCGGTCCGCCGCTTATACTTGAGGCGAAGGAGAAGCCGTGATGAAGGAAATGTGGCGAATATGGAGCCTAGTCCTGATGATGACGCCTGCTTTTGCCCAACTGCCGGAGGGCCTGTTTTCATATCAGGTCGGCCGGATGGAAATCATCCTGCTGCCCGACCAGCAGGGAACGGGCAATGCGGACATTCTGTTGCATGCCGATCCCGACATGCTGGAACGCCTTCTACCAGACGGCACCTTTGCCAATGCCATCCATGCCTTTCTGATCCGGACGCCCCACCAGACCCTCTTGGTAGATTCCGGTTTCGGCACCCGTTTGCCCGACCATCTGGAGGCGCTTGGTGTGGCGCCAGGGGATATCCACACGATCCTTCTGACCCATATGCACGGAGATCATATTGGCGGGCTGCTCCGGAATGGGCAGGCCGCCTTTCCCACGGCAGAGATCTATGTTGCCCAGCGCGAGCATGATTATTGGGCCCGCGAGGCGCCAGCCCATTCCGCCATGCAAACCGTCTTGGCACAATATGATGGACGCTTCCGCCTGTTTCAACCCCTTTCCTCCTCCCAGCCTTTCACGTTCCTGTTGCCCGGCATCCAGGGGTTCGCCGCCTACGGCCATACCCCCGGCCATACGATGTATCTGCTGGAATCCGATGGGGAAAAGCTATTGATCTGGGGAGACTTGGTCCACGCCATGGCCATCCAGATGCCGGATCCTCGCGTTGCCGTCACCTACGATGTGGCGCCGGAGGAAGCCGTGCAAACCCGAGTGGAGGTCCTCCGTTATGTTGCGGAGAACCACCTGCCGGTGGCTGGCATGCATATCCCCTTCCCCGGCATGGGCACCCTCCAACCGGATAGG
>JAISGX010000003.1 GCA_031262805.1 Verrucomicrobiota bacterium
TCCGCTCCCGATGAGCAAGGATGTCAAGAGAAAATTTATTTTCTCTTCATCAACCCCTCCCACATCGAAGAATTCGTCAACCGATGGAGCGCCAAATGCACCATAACGGGCCGAAGCATGAAGCCGCGCCTCCCCCCTCCCGAAGCTCGCAGGGCGGAGCCGCCGCAGAGAGGAATGGCCAGCCCCCGGCTCATGCCGCGCCATGCCAGCGTTGCGGGGGCTATCCATAGCGCCGCAACTAAAGGCTGCTAGAAGGTCGCGGAGGGGGGCGGTACAGCGGGGAATCGTGGTCCGCAATCGGCGCATAAAAAATGGCGGAGAGAGAGGGATTCGAACCCTCGGTACCGGCTTATACCAGTACGACGGTTTAGCAAACCGTTGCTTTCGGCCACTCAGCCATCTCTCCGCGCAAGGTGGGGCATACCGTAGGGGATGAGGTGATTTTTCGCAAGAGTTTTCTGCCTCCACGTGTTTTCCAAGGAATAGGGGCGCTTTCTACGGATGAAGGAGGGGTGAAGGATTGTGACAGGTATGTCACGGATAGAGACAAATTGTCCCTAGTTGAGGCGTATGCCGCGCCAGGCTATTTCAGTATTCAAATTCCTATTATCCTTATAGGGAGGAAGATACGGGTTTTTAGAAATGTTGGCATGATTATTGCTGTAATTACCAGTGAGTATTTCGAAACGGTGAATCTACCGATATCAGAAAGAGAGTAACAGATTATGTCTAAAGTATTAGGAATTGACTTGGGTACGACCAATTCGTGCATGGCGGTCATGGAAGGCGGTCAACCGACCGTGGTGCCGAATGCCGAAGGCGGCCGGACAACGCCCTCTATTGTGGCGTTTACAAAGAACGGCGAACGGCTGGTTGGTAGCGCGGCCAAGCGGCAGGCGGTGACCAATCCCAAACAGACCGTATTTTCCATCAAGCGTTTCATCGGGCGCAAATATGATGAAGTGAAAGGGGAATTGGGTCGGGTGCCTTATGAAGTGGTGCCGGCTCCGAATGGTGATGCGTATGTCAAAATTGGCGACAAAACGTATTCGCCGCCGGAAATTTCTTCCATGATCCTGCAGAAAATGAAATCCGATGCCGAGGCGTTTCTGGGTGAAACGATCACCCAGGCGGTGATTACCGTCCCGGCGTATTTCAACGACAGCCAGCGCCAGGCCACCAAGGATGCAGGCCGGATTGCCGGTCTGGAGGTTCTGCGCATCATCAACGAGCCGACGGCTTCCGCTCTGGCCTACGGGCTGGACAAGAAGAAGGAAGAGAAGGTGGCTGTATACGATCTTGGCGGAGGTACGTTTGATATTTCCGTGCTGGAGATCGGCGACGGCGTATTCGAGGTGAAAGCGACCAACGGGGATACCCACTTGGGCGGGGATGACTTCGATCAGCACATCATTGATTGGCTGGTGGAGGAGTTCAAAAAGGAAAACGGCATTGATTTGTCGAAGGATCCTATGGCGCTCCAGCGGTTGAAGGAGGCGGCGGAGAAGGCGAAGATTGAACTGTCCAGCTCGCAGAGCACGGACATCAACCTGCCGTTTATCACGGCGGATGCGAGCGGTCCAAAGCATCTGAATGTCGTCCTGACGCGTGCCAAGCTGGAGCAGCTGGTCGGCGACCTGATTGATCGGACGATGACGCCGGTGGAGAACTGCCTGAAGGATGCCGGGATCCAAAAATCGCAGATTGATGAGGTCATTCTCGTCGGCGGCATGACCCGCATGCCCAAGGTGCAGGAGGAAGTGGCCCGCGAACTGGGCAAGGAGCCCCATAAGGGCGTGAACCCGGATGAAGTGGTTGCCGTGGGCGCCGCTATCCAGGGCGGCGTGCTGAAGGGCGAGGTGAAGGATGTGCTACTGCTGGATGTGACCCCGCTGACGCTGGGCATTGAAACCCTCGGCGGCGTGATGACGCCCTTAATTGAGCGCAACACGACCATTCCCACCCGCAAGAGTGAAATCTTCAGCACGGCGGGCGACAACCAGAACACAGTGGAGATCCATGTGCTGCAGGGGGAACGCAAGATGGCCGGCGACAACAAGACCATCGGCAAATTCCATCTCGACGGCATTCCGCCAGCCCCCCGCGGCGTTCCGCAGATTGAGGTGACGTTCGACTTGGATGCCAACGGTATCTTGAAGGTCAGCGCCAAGGATCTGGGCACGGGCAAGGAGCAGAAGATCACCATCACCGCCTCCAGCGGTTTGAGCAAGGAGGAAGTGGACAATATGGTGAAGGATGCGGAGTCCCATGCCAGCGAGGATGCCAAGCGCCGGGAGGCGGTGGATGCGAAAAACCGCGCAGAGGCCATGATTTATGAAACCGAAAAATTCCTGAAGGACAATGGCGAGAAGATTCCGTCCGACAAGAAAATGAAGGTGGAGAATTCGCTCCAGACCCTGAAGGATGCGTTGAAGGGCACCGACACGGATGCCATTCAAAAGGCCAGCGAAGCGGTCACGGCCGATATGCAGGCGGTCTCCGCCGACTTGTATGCCCAGGCCAAGCAGGCCCAGCCCGGCGCGGATGCCGGCGCCCAGGGCCAGCCGCAGACGCCTCCAACGGATGCCGGTGGCAAAGCGGATGGCGATGTGATGGACGCCGACTTCGAAATGGTCGATGACGACAAGAATTCAAAGAAATAAAACGAACTGAAAATCGACGACGGATGGGCTCTGCCAGCCGTCGTCGGTCTTTTGGTACAAGCAGAAACAAGGAGTAGAAAAACGATGAAAATTCAACCTTTGGGAGATCGCGTACTGGTCGAGCCCGTCAAGGAAGAGGAAGTCAAAAAAGGGGGGATTATCATCCCCGATACCGCCAAGGAAAAACCCCAACAGGGCGTCGTGATTGCCGTTGGAACCGGCAAACTGGATGACAAAGGTGGGAAGATTCCGTTCAACGTGAAAAAAGGTGATATGGTCTTGATGCCGAAATACGGCGGGACCGAAATCAAATTGGATGGCAAGGAATACCAAATCATGCGCGAGGAAGACATCCTCGGTATTTTGGCCTAAGCAAAGAGGAGACAGAAGAAATGTCCGCAAAACAGATTGTATATGAAGCAGAAGCCCGTCAGCTCGTGCTGAAGGGGGTTGAAAAATTGAGCCGCGCCGTTAAAAGCACGCTGGGGCCCCGCGGCCGCACCGTGGTGCTGGAGAAGAAATTCGGCAGCCCGACGATTACCAAAGATGGCGTGAGCGTGGCGAAGGAAATCGAGCTGGAGAACCCGTTTGAAAACATGGGCGCTCAGATGGTCCGTGAAGTGGCCAGCAAGACCAGTGACATCGCTGGCGACGGCACCACGACGGCTACCGTGCTGGTGGAAGCCATCTACCGCGAAGGCCTGAAGAATGTCACGGCCGGTGCGAGCCCGATGGAAATCCGCCGCGGCATTGATGCCGCCACCGAAGCAGTGGTTAGTGCCCTGCAGAAGCAGAGCAAGAAGGTGAAGGAAAGCTCCGAAGTGGCCCAGGTGGGCACCATTTCGGCGAATGGCGACGACACCATCGGCAAGATTATTGCCGAGGCGATGGACAAGGTCGGCAAAGACGGCACCATCACGGTCGAGGAAGCCAAGGGCATTGAGACCACGCTGGATGTCGTCGAAGGCATGCAGTTCGACAAGGGCTATCTGAGCCCCTATTTCGTGACGAAGGCCGACACGATGGAAGTGGTGCTGGATGATGCCTACATTCTGTTGTTCGAAAAGAAGATTTCGAACCTTCAGGATTTGTTGCCGGTTTTGCAGAACGTGGCCAAGAGCGGCAAACCGCTGTTGATCATTGCCGAAGACATCGAAGGCGAAGCCCTGGCGACGCTGGTGGTGAACAAGCTCCGCGGAACGCTGCAAATCTGTGCGGTCAAGAGCCCGGGCTTCGGCGATCGTCGCAAGGCGATCATGGAAGACATTGCGGTACTGACGGGCGGCAAGTTCATCAGCGAAGACCTTGGCATCAAGCTTGAAAGCCTTTCGCTGGCGGACATGGGCCGTGCCAAACGCATTACGGTCGGCAAGGAAGACACAACGATCGTGGAAGGCGCTGGCAAATCCAGCGACATTCAGGGCCGGATTGCCCAGATTCGTCGTCAGATCGAGGAAACCACCTCGGATTATGACCGGGAGAAGCTGCAGGAACGGTTGGCCAAGCTGGCCGGTGGTGTGGCCGTCATCAATGTCGGCGCGGCAACCGAGACCGAGATGAAGGAAAAGAAGGCCCGTGTGGAGGACGCCCTTCACGCCACCCGTGCGGCGGTTGAAGAAGGTATCGTCCCCGGTGGCGGTGTGGCGCTGATTCGTGCCCAAGCCGCCCTGAAGGACCTTAAGGTGGAAGGCGAAGCCCAGATCGGCATCGAAATCGTCCGCCGTGCCTGTGAAGCGCCGCTTCGCCAGCTGACAGAGAACGCCGGGGTGGATGGCTCCATCGTGGTGCAGAATGTCCGCAACGGCAAGGGAGCCTATGGATACAACGTGGCCTCTGATGAGTATGTGGATATGATCAAGGCCGGTATTATTGATCCGACCAAGGTGACTCGCGGCGCATTGCAGAATGCGGCGAGCATTGCCGGTCTGTTGTTGGTGACCGAGGCCATGGTGGCTGAAATTCCTCAGAAGAAGGACCCCGCCCCTCCGATGCCCGGCGGCGGCATGGGCGGCATGGACGGCATGTACTAAACGGCTGGTCCAGCAAAACGGAGCGCGGAAACGCGCTCCGTTTTTTTTGTCCCTTTTGGTGGACAAAAAGCGCGTGGGTTTTTCCCAAAACCAGCGCCAACGGGATGTTGAGAGGGGCATTTTCATACCGCAGCAAACGCGTTATGAGGGGGGTACAGAGAGGGGAAGGACCTGCTGGAACGGAGAGGCCCTGCCCTGCGTTTCAGGTTTCGACAGGCGTATGCAGGTGGGTGTTGTCGGGAATGCGGGCGGCGATGGAGGTGGGATTGCGGAGGTGGACATGGCCGTCGATCCGAACATGCCGTCCGAAAAAGATGTTCCCATTGATCTGCAGGGAATCGCAGTGCAGGAGGGATGGGGCGCCAAGGGGAAAGTGGGCTTCGAAATCCGTCAGGTTTCGATAGTGGAGGGGGTCCAGCTGGATGTCCGGCGGTGGGGTGAAGCGAAGGGGGTGGAGCGCCACCTGATGCTCCTCGCCCAAGGTGTACAGGTCGGAACGGATGGCCAGCAGGTCGTTGGTGGTCTTGACCGGTGCGAAGCGATGGCGCGGCACCACCAGCGCGGCGGCTTGCTCAAAGCAGGAAATGGCCGCTCCCATGGCGGCTTCCAGCTGGACGACACGGGGCGTATTCTGCCGGGCGGGATGGACGGCTTTGCGGTTGACGATCAGGGGAATATCCAGCAGGCCCCGGTGGAGGTGGAGCAGGTCGCGGAGCGATTCCAGGTTGAACCATATGTTGTTGGTGTTGAACAAGGCGTATGTATGGATGTTTTGAAAGTCGGTGATTTCATCGGGTGGACATTGCGCGGATTCCCGGAGTAATAGGCGGCCTGTTTTACGGTCCCGTGCCAAATGGCCGCCTTTTCGATCGCACTCTGTTCGGGCGGTGACTTCCATCAGAAAGGGAAGCCGATTTCGGGCGAGATGGCCCAGGATGCCCATGTGCAGAAGGGCTCCGAGGTTGTCCGCATTGGAGACAAAGGCATAGCGATAGCCTTCGGCCAGCAGATGGTCCAACAGGCCCGTGGTTTGAAGGGCATAATAGATGTCGGCATGTCCCGGGGGGCACCACTCTAGGGCAGGGTTTTCCTGCCATCGGATGGGGGCGCCGCTTTCTTCCTCCAACTTGGGCACGCGATGCTGGCAGAAGGACAAGGGGAATGGGGCTGGATTATGGAACGAGGGATGCCGGCTGGAAAGGGCGTCGAGGGAGTCGGCATTGGTTGAAAAACTGTTCATTAGAAGCAGGGGAAGGGGAGCCCGGCATTTTCGCCTCAAAAATTCCACCTGCCGTACGATAATATCCAGAAAGGACAAGCCGTTTTTCGCCGTAATGAGGGATTTGGCCCGTTCCAATCCCATGCTGGTTCCCAATCCCCCGTTGAGCTTCATAATGACCGTCCGGGCGATGGCATTTTCGCTGATGGGATCCATCTCATCCAACTCGTCCAAATGGGGCAGGCGGCCGATCTCCGTCAGGGTGTTGCCGGGAATGGCGCCCAAATCGCCCTGCCGCCATCGGCAGGTATTGTTCAGGAAGGCATTGATGATCAGTTCCGGGGCGTGATCCATCTGCATTTGTTCGCGGATTCGGCGCACGTTGTTGTCGGAAAGGGGCATGGGAATGTGTTAAGGGATATTCGCTGGAAGCAGGCCTTCAATCATGTCCCGGAGGCGGGAGAGATCCTCATCCCGCCGGGCGTTCTGGGTTTGGTGGACGCGGAGGGCTTCCGCCGTCCACTGCGGAACGGGAAGCACCAGCAGAGGATCCACGGGAAGATACCCGGCAATGCCCGGATGTAGCTCCGAGAGCCGGTAGGTGGCGGAGCCTCCGGGGAATTTGACGGAAACGATATCCTTTTCCATGGAAGTCACCTCCGCATTTTCACGGAGGGTTTGCCCGTCCGAACCCAACAGGACGGGGAAAACGATTTGGCGGCCTAAAATCCCTTTGCCCGGATCGGTTTCCGTCATCACGGGGGGGGGCGAAAGATTGTTTTTTGCGGAGGCCACCAGCTCCCGCATATGCTGGCGCAAGAGGACATTCCGGTCGTTGGGGTTGGTTTCCAAGAGGCGGCGTTCCGCTTTTTCCAATGCCCGGGCGAGCTGCTCGGCCTCCTCCATCGCATCCAAAGCAGCATTTCCCAGTGCGGTGAGATCGGGTTGCCGGACCCTTTGGGGCTGGGCTTTCAGTTGGGCCAGTTCTTCTTTCTGGGCCATGATGGTGGCCTCCTGTTGCGGAATGATGGCACTGATTTCCCGCAGTTCGCTTGCTTCCTGCCGTGCCTTCCGGGTTTGAGCCCACAGCATCAGGTTTAGGCCGAAAAGGAGCAGGATGGCCGCACAAATGCCCGCGGTGATTGTCCGCTTGCGCATCCGATGGGACCGCGGAAGTTCGGGAACTTGCAACGGATTCGCGCATTCCGGGCACTTGACAATGAAACCGGCACCCCGTTCATCGACCTCGAGGTTATGTCCGCATTCCGGGCAATCAAAATTGATCAAAGCCATTCGACGATCCTTTCCTGACGGATGAGGAAAACCATCCCTTGCTTCACTATAAGATGAGGGGAAAAGAGGTTCAAGTTAATTGGGCGAAAAAAGGGGGGGCATGAGGGATTACAACGACACCTGCCTACAGATGCGCTTTCGGAATGAGGCCCGGGTGGTATATCCCGCAGACTTCACGAGGTCCGCCGCTGGTTCGAAATGACGGCCCACCTGGGATGGGGCATGCGCATCCGAGCCGAATGTAATCGGGATGGATCTTTCCTGCATCCAAGCGAGGATCTGCATAGAGGGATAGCATTCCGCCGCTGCGTGTTCCAAGCCGCTGGTATTGATTTCAATGGCCATGCCGGCCTGCGCCACGGCATCCAATGCCGGGGGGACAATTTCCGCCAGCACCTTTTCCGAGGGGCGGCATCCGTTGCGTTTGACGATGTCGAAATGGGAGCAGACATCAAACAAACGGGCATCCGCCAGATCCGCCATCCGGAGAAAATATGTCCTCCACATTTGTTCCACAAATTCTGGTGTGGCGGTGGGGTCGTCCGGCATCAGATCCCAGAACGGGCCGGTATGGAGGGAGCCTAGCACCAGATCAAAATCCGTTCGGTCCAGGAGTTGCTGGATATACCCGTCCACCAAGTCCCGTCGGTAATCCGCTTCCACTCCCAGCAGGACTGGACAGGGGCCTTGTGCCTGGGCTTCCCGGACAAGGGAGAGATATAGGTCGAATTCGTCCAAGGCCATCCGGATGGAGGGGGCGGGGTCGTTCGGAAAGGGGATGTGGTCCGTACACGCGATTTCGGGAATCCCTTTTTCCGCAGCAGCCCGGGAATAGTCCAACGGGGTATATTCGGCATGGCGGCAAAGATACGTATGGGTGTGATAATCGGCTGGCCAGGAAGAGAAGGAGGACGGGGAGGAGATTTCTAATGTAGTCATAATGATCGAGATGAATATAACTTCTTCCGGCCCAATGTGCAAGAGGGGCTTTGCCGGGGTAGAAAATGGTCTTGATTGTTGGAGCGTTTCAGTATAACGTTCCACACATAAAGCGCGGGTTTTCCCCCTCGAAGGATTGAAATAACAGGAGCTGTCCGATGAAGTTGCCGAAGTGTCTGAGTTTGTTTTTCATGTGCATCGTTTTCCTGCTCCCGGTTGGATGGGCGGAAGAGTCGGGAATAGAGGATTGGGGCGTTAATGATGCGGTATACGGTCTCAAAACCCGTGAAAACGAGGAGGGCTTCAGCTACACCCCGAGTCCTGCGGATTGGCGTGACCGGAATATTTACCAGTTGTTCACCGATCGGTTTGCTTGGGACGGCATTGACCGTCTCCAAACGTATAACCCCACATGGAAATGCGATGGCATTGCCTATCCGGCCAACCGCAATTTCCATCATGGCGGAAGCTGGAAGGGTCTGCAGCAGCAGTTGGATTACCTGCAGGGCATGGGCATCACCGCCCTATGGATTTCCGGAGTGCAACAGAATGACCAGGGCAAGGATACCCGGTATACGCCATATCACCAATACCACGTGAACAATTTCTTCAAATGTGATCCGGCCATGGGCACATTCCAAGATTTGCGGGAATTGATTGATGAGTGCCACCGCCGCGGCATGGCGGTGATTCTGGACGTGGCGCCAAACCATATGTGCGACAAGAACGGTCTGCGCAACGGAGAGGATGACAAAGGCTATTGGGCGAGCGGCGGCCCCAATTTCGGCTGGTGGAATGACAACAACAAGCATCCCGCCCCCTTCGACAATCTGGATTACTTCCATAACAACGGCACCATCAACAAATGGGACCAGGAACCCGAAAAGTTTTTGGGCCAGTTCAAAGGCACGGACGATCTGAAAACCGAGCATGCCGACGTATCGACCATTTTGCTCAAGGCCTTTAAAAACCTGATTGACGCGACGGACTGCGATGGATTCCGCGTGGATGCCATCAAGCATGTTCCGTATGATTGGTGCCGCAAATGGGCGCAGGATCTTCGGGATCATGCGGCCTACCGGGGAAAGAATGATTTCCTGATGTTCGGCGAATTGTTCTCCTACAACCATGGCGAACTGGCCAGCTGGTGCAAGGATGGATATGGCTTCAATTCCGCGTTGCTGTTTCCCATGATGCAGGCCATGAACAATGTGTTTGGCCACGGATACAGCTCCTACCAGCTGGGCGAAGAAATGGGGCATATCGCGCAATACGGACAGGGCGCGAGTCGGGCGATTGCGTTTTTGGACAACCACGATGTGAACCGTTTCGCCCTCACGTATGGTGGGAATGATCCTGAAACCGCCAAGCGGATCATGGCGCCAGCGATGAGCTTTTTGTATCTGGCCCCGCCGGTCCCTTTGCTGTTCTACGGGACCGAACACATGTTCAATCAAGGCAAGCATTCGAATGGATCGAACACCTCCGCGGAAAACCCGGATGATGGGGATTGGCAGCGCGAATGCATGTTCGACAAAGGCTTCCAGCCGGGGAATGCCTCTGGGGATATGTTCTCAGACTGGGCGAAAAACCGTGGTTTATATTACCATATTGCTTGGTTGAACGATTTGCGCAATAAATCGCGTGCGTTGCGCCGGGGTGGATTTGAACAACGGCAGGCCAGCGGTGGCCAGGGCATTTATGCCTTCACCAAGTGGTACGACCAGGAAGTGGCGCTGGTGATTGTGAATACGTCGGACAGTTCCCAGACCCTCGGCACCATCCATACGGGAAAAGGCGGGGAAACGTTCTATGAAAACGGCGATGCGACCGGCGCCTCCTTCCAATCCGATGGAAATGGAAACATTCATTTCGGCGGCACGCAGATCGACGGCAAAGGCACCAAGATTTATATCTGCAATTTCGTAGACAACTCCAGCGATCTGGGAGGAGGCGCCACCGCCGACTTGTGGGCGCGCAACACCTATGGCTGGCCGACGGAAACCGCCACCACGGCGGACATCATCTATGTCAACACGGAAGCCGGGCCGGCCGCCTCCGTTGCCAAAGTCGAGATGATTTACGGCTTCAACAATCCGACGGGAGAATGGCCCAAAGTGGAAATGTCGGTGAATCCCGAATGGGAATCCAACGGCGGCCAATGGTACAACTATTCCCTCGGCAACCTCTCGACCGGCCTGCTGGCGTTTTGCATCTGCGTGACGGATACGGAAGGCAATGAGTTTTGGGACAATAACGGCGGTGGCAACTATACGATGACGATCTCGCCCGCCTTGGCGACGGATGCCATCCGGTTTGCTGGCGTTTCCTCCAGCCCTACAGAGCCGGAGCCCAATGGTTCCGTCACCATCACCACCTACATTGAAGCCGACGCCGACGTGGCGGATCTCACGTGCGAAATCGGATATGCCGTCAATCCGCTACCGGGTGCGGAGTGGCCCGTCTATGCCATGGAGTATATTACCGCCGTCACCAACGAGGGAACGGATGGTCCTGTCGTCCGTACGGGGTTTGAGTATGTGATTGAAAGCCTCCCGGCAGGTGCGGTGGTCCGGTATTATCTGGCAGCCAGCCCAGATGGAGGAGACACAATGGTGTATGCCAACAATAATGGCCAGGATTATACCATCCAGGTTAAGGCCTGGCCCCCTTTGCCGGATGGCGTGGTGATTACCGATCCTGCGGAACCCTACAGTGATGCCAGTGGGACGAATTACAATGTCAGTGGAACAGCAGGGGCGAACCTGATGGGCGACTTGTATTGGACCAATGCCCTGAACCAGGCCAGCGGTCGCCATCCGTTGGATGCCGTCTGGTCCGTATTTGTTCCGTTGTCTGAGGGGACCAACGAAATCACCGTGTCGGCCCAAATCGGCTCTCTATCGACGGTGACGAATGCGCAGGATTCTTCAGCTGGTTATCCTGAAGGAGATTTCAACGGCTTGAACCAAGGCGTCGGCTTTGGTGCTTGGGCCGTCACGAAGGCCGTGGAGGGCGCGGAAGACAAGTCATGGGCATGGGCCAACGAAATCGGTTTTGGCTTGGCAACCAGCTGGGGATATTCGACCAAGGCCGTCCGTCCGCTCCCCCGTGCGATGGAGGTCGGCGACACCTTCAGCGTATTTTTCAAAAACGGCGATGTTGCGTTTCCTGCGGATGGAGTGAATCCGGGCATCGGATTCGGTTTGTGCAACACCGCCAATACGGAGGACAACATCTGGGGACTTTGGTTCAACGGCGGAGATACATTTTATTCGACCACCGGAGCCGCTACGGAATTCGGCTGGACTCCGGATGGCATTCAGATTGATTTCACCCTGACCAGTACGAACACCTATAGTGTGGATCTGACGCCGACTGGGGGAGACAAGATGACCTTGACCGGCAACATCGAGGGGAGCATTGATTGTTTCCGTTTTTGGAATTGGTCCAGCAAGCAGAATGAGGGAGACTATGATGTGTATGTCAACCAGCCGATGCTATGCACGACCGCCGAGACCGAAGACGGAACCAGCACGGCAACCGTTTGGATCGTTGTCGGAAATGCGCCGGTGCACATGGTGTTGGATGATCCCGAGTTGCCGTCATTCTTTAGTGAATCCGGCTTCACCTTCCTGGCGCCGGATGGATACGAGGTTGCCAGCGTCCTTTACGCAACGAACCTGCTGAGCTCTGGACACTGGGATATGCGCCATGAGGCCGCCGCTTCTTTGAACTCGAATGGCACCATTACCGTTCAATATCCGGCCGGGGTTTCGAATGCCATCTTGGGGGTTTATTTCCAGCGCCCGGCGAGATAGGCAATGGATGAAAAAGCTCCGACGCTCGCCGGAGCTTTTTTTTAGCCGTTTTATAGAGAGAAGTGGGGCGGTGTTATTGACCAGACAAGTGGGTCGGAACATGATGGATGGCGGAATTGGGAATGGGATTGTGCGGGTTGCGGGAACAGCAGGCGCCGCCGATCCATGTGACGCATTTGTGTGGCGCATGCACAAAACCGATCCATTATCCGTTCAAAAGAACAATGGGTTCATCCAGCCAAGTCGTCGCGATCACGCCCCGGCACGGCGTGGCCGCCGCCAGGGCAAGCGCAAGAATTCCGAACAGCCGCGCCGATGTTTTCATGGGGTCTCTCCCGTTTCCCGGCGCAACCGCCAGAAGCGGACATCCGCATTGTATCCCGCCAAAACGGCATTATTCACGCTCTTTTCTCCTCGGCGGAAGCAGGCATGCGGCGGCTCCAATCGCAATGAGATGCAGCGTGGAGGGCTCGGGCACTGCCGCCCCCGCAAGGATGGAGACTCCCGGAACGGTTTCGTACCCCCAACCATAGAGTGTGCCGCCGGGACTGTAAGTTGCCACGGCTATATCAATCCAGCCATAATGGGTGGCGCCGTCAATGTCGAATTCTACGCCGATATAGGCGCGCTGGCCCGCAAACCGCCCTGCGACGGTGTAACCACCCGAACCATTCAAGCAAGTGATTAAATTGGCGTATCCTGCGTGTGTAAACCACTCCATCCACGAGTCGTCTCCGCTGTTCGGGCCGATCTCGAAACCTTCCGGCAATGGCTCAAGATCGCCGCCAATGTTGAGCCCTCCCGATGGCCAGATGAGAAATTGGTTGTCGCCCTCTGGGCTGAGGCCAAGAGACGCAACACCATAACCAAATACGAAATCGGTGACCCCGTCACTATTGAGATCTAGGGGCGAATAGCGCGCGGAAAGATACGACCAAAGAACAATAGGTTCATCCAGCCAAGTCGTCGCAATCACGCCCCGGC
>JAISGX010000010.1 GCA_031262805.1 Verrucomicrobiota bacterium
GCCATGCCCAAGCCGATGCCGGGCACCCACGTTCGCCGGACGCGGGGCAACGCCAGTAGTAGCAACGAAACAAGGGTCAATGGAATGCCAATATAAAACGCTCCAGCCAGCGCCACATCCGCATACGGCAGATATCCTATGGCCATCCCTATGCCAACCATCGCCGACAACAGGCCCAGAAGACAAGCCACCACCACCGGAATCCACACTTTTTTCATCGCTCCTCCGTCTCCTTGCACACAAATCAGTAAAATTAATAAAACATCGATATTTCACCCGAACATTTTCGATCCGAATAAAAGACTAAACAAAACTTAATGTGCCATATGCCTTTCAGTCGCCTGTAACCATCAATGCACTCGGGTGTTACATGTGGAGCATAATAAAAACGTAACCAAACGATTTGTCAAGAAATTGTTTTGAATGATTTTTACATATCATTTGACGTAACGAAATAATTATTATATCTTTCTTACAAACAATGGAAAGTGAGGTGAAATAAAATGGTAGCGCCGAAAGAGACGATTCTGATTATTGAAGACGAACGCGACATCCGCGAGCTTCTGAAATTCCAACTTCAACAGGAAGGGTTTAAAATCGAAACGGCGGAGTCGGGCGAGCAGGCGTTGCGCATACTCAAGACCAGCAAAATCTCTCTCATCCTTCTGGATTTGATGTTGCCCGGCATGGATGGGCTGGAGATCTGCCAGCGGCTAAAGGCTAAACCCAAGACCCGGGACATCCCCATCATTATTTTGACGGCCAAGAGCAGTGAAACCGATATCATCAAAGGCTTGGGCCTCGGTGCGGACGACTATGTCGGCAAGCCCTTCAGCGCCAAAGTCCTCGTTGCCCGCATCCGGACGGTGTTGCGCCGCCCTAGCACTCTCAAGACCGATACGCCCGTGGGCCCCGTGCTACAAGTTGGCGACCTGCTGATCGATCCTTCCCGCCATAAAGCGGAAATCAAAGGCAAGGATATCAATCTCACCCACACCGAATTCCGGATTCTTCAGATACTGGCGGCCAATCCAGGCTATGCCTTTCCACGCCAGCAGATCGTAGACCATATCCGTGGGGAATCCTATGCCGTGACGGAACGCATCATCGATGTGCAGATCGTCAGCCTCCGCAAGAAAATGGGCTCTTTGGCGGACTGGATTGAGACGGTCCGGAGCGTCGGCTATCGTTTCAAGGAAGTCTAGCTCGTGGCCCATCCCAGCTTCCCCCACATCCTTACTGGAACGTACGAGCTCATCGGCCAGATGCCGGAGGTTGTACAGAATGGAACATTGTTGCTGGATGGCGATGACCGCATTGTTTGCAGCAACAAAACCATCGCCACCATGCTCAGGGTGAATCAGCCGCTGAAAGGCATGCACCTGACCGAGTTGCCGTCCCATGCGCATTTGATCGAGTTGACGGCCTTGATTCGGGAAAGCGGAGAACCCCAAAGCATTGAAAGCACCTTTCCTCCGCCCTATGATGTGACATATATTTCCGGCTTCCCCTACCGGGACAACGAAAAGGCTCCGGCCAATTCCATTCTGCTGATCATCACGGACATGACCCGCCTCCGGCAGCTGGAACAGGCAGGCGAGGAATATGCCAACAACGTTTCCCATGAACTCAAGACCCCTTTGACCGTCATTCTGGGTTATACGGAAACCCTGCTTTCCCACAGCAGCATGCCCAAGGATGCCCGTCAGGATGCCTTGAAGCATATTGAGCGCAATACATTACGAATCACGCGCATCATTGACGATCTGCTACACCTTGCTTGGTTGAAGAATGAACGCAAGACCGCCGCCCGGCTTTCGCGCCCCTTCACTTCCGTGGAGCAGATTGTGGAGAATGCCGTGGATTCCTGCCGCCTGTGGGCCAAAGATCCCGACATCGGCATCATCACCGACATCCAGAAAAACCTCCATTGGAATCTCAATGCCGGCCTGATGGAGGAAGCCGTTTTGAACCTGCTGAAAAATGCCATGCTGTACGCTTTAACCAGCCCGGTTGGGGTCAAAGCCTTTGTGATGGACAACGGCAATCTGGCCATTCGGGTCTCCGACAGCGGTCCCGGCCTCTATCCAGAGGATGCTCAGCATATTTTTGACCGGTTTTACCGCGCCGACCGAAGCCGCTCGCGTAGCTCGGCCGGGATTGGCGGAAGTGGCTTGGGGCTTCCCATTGTCCACCAGATATTGGAAGCGCACGACGGGATCGCCCGAGTGGAGACCTCTCCAGGCAACGGCTGTACGTTTGTGCTTGAGATTCCGCCGCTGAAATCCATGACCCCGTAGCCGCCCCGGCAGACGCCCCTTCGGAAGACTTTATTTTACAGCGGGATTTTGCCGCCGCCGCCCGGCTGGTCGAGCATGAAATGGGGAATGGCATATCCCGTGGTGTTGCCGCACAACGCCTTCAAAATGCACCGCCCCCGGCGGATGCTGGAGCGCAGATGGGCGGTCCCGGCCGCCATGTCCCCCTGGTGGAGATAATAGGGTTTCACGCCGATCCGCAA
Organism: Verrucomicrobiota bacterium; assembly: GCA_031262805.1. Lineage (GTDB taxonomy): Bacteria > Verrucomicrobiota > Kiritimatiellia > CAIQIC01 > Lenti-01 > JAISGX01. Next base: position 2,522 of record JAISGX010000010.1, read on the forward strand.
CAACCCTTCATTCAACTCGCGCAGGGTTTCCGCTGTGTCATTGATCCCCCGCAACAGGACCGTTTGGTTCATCAAGGGAATCCCTGCCTCCGACAGCCGCGCACAGGCCTTCGCCACCGGCGGCGTCAATTCCATAGGATGGGTGAAGTGGGTGCTGATCCACAAGGGCCGGAATCTCTTGAAGAGGCGGGGCAACTCATGGGTGATACGCTGGGGCAGCACGGCCGGCACCTTGCTCCCGAGGCGAAGGAAGTCCACGTGCGGAATATCCCGCAGCTGCTGCAACAAGTCCCCCAGCACCTCATTGCCCAACACCAACGGATCTCCGCCAGAAATGAGGACATCCTGAATTCCAGATTCGGCCCGAAGGAACGCCAGGGCCGGAGCGAGATCCGTTGGTGTGCCTCTTCGGGCACGCCGGGCACGGGTGCAATAGCGGCAGAAACAAGCGCATTCCGTTGTGACCAGCAGAAGGGCCTTATGGGGGTATGACCGGACGACATGGGCAGTGGCCTGATGCGCCTCTTCCCCCAAGGGATCCATTTGTTCCCCCGCGCCATGGGTTCCCTCCCGCTCGTCCGGCAACACAGTCCGCCGAAGCGGACCGTCCGGTGGCTCCAGTTCCAACAACGCGGCATAATAGGGGGTGATGGCCAGCGGCATCCGCCACCGATGTGGAGACGCCAAGGCCGCACGTTCCCGCCCGGAGAGCGCCAAACTATGCGCCACGGCTTCCTTCGTCTGTAACCGGTTGGCCATCTGCCAGCGCCAATCCCGCCAGTCGGCGGTCGACGCATGGGGAAAAACTCGGCGGCGAAAGGCTCTTTCATGCGCCTGCCATTCACGGGATGAAATACGGGTGTTCACAGGCAACCGATATTGCCAAATCCATGCCGTTTGGTAAACTCCCTCTTGTGAAAAACAACGACGTCCCTATTTACGATCAGACCACCGCCTTGGAGACGGATCCGCACATCCAGGAGCATGGGGACATTGTGCGGGTTCCTCTGCCGACGGCGGACGACACCTCCATCCTTCAGAGCTTCACGCCGGAAAAGCATGCGGGGCCGGGAGCCGGCAGCCGCCAGTTGGTTGCCAATTACCGGGCCATTCTGGCCGGCCGAGCCATTTATTACCCGGTGGCATACCGCTTTCCCCGGGAATTGGGCCGCGGGCGCCAGGGCATCGTATATCTCGGGCTCCGGCAGGGGGCCCGCGGGTGCGTGACGCGCCATGCCATCAAGCTGTTCGATCCCGGAATCTATTCCAGCGCCAAGAAGTATTGGACGGATATGGGCCGCATTGCCGCCCAGACATCGAAGCTTCAGCTGGTCCGTAACCCCTCCTTGGTAGCCCCGGACATTTATGAGGAAACCAACGGCATCGGCTACATCCAAATGGAGGTTGTTGACGGCATTTCCCTCCGTGAGTTGCTCGACGGGGTGCATCTGGATCAGGTCCGCGCCCGCTCCACCGAAGAGGAATGGCGCCGATTCACCGATGTGATTTTTCGCTTGGAAAACGGCAAGATCATGATCCAGCCCGGCGTGGCCTTGTATATCCTGCGCCAAGCCCTCCGCGGGCTGGAAATTCTCCATGAATTGGGCTTCATCCATTCGGACGTCAAACCCGCCAACATCATGATCGACCGGTTGGGCTATGTGAAGCTGATTGATTACGGCCGGGCCATGCTCGCCAATGAAAAAATCACCCTCCTGCTTGGCACGCCCATTTACATGGCGCCGGAAGTTCATGAGGAACGGGTGGCGCGCACCAGCTCCGACATCTATTCCCTCGGCATGGTGGGACTGGAGATGCTTCGCGGAGAACGCCTCTTCCAATTGGATCAACGTCATTCCGAGGCGGATCTGCTTCAGGGCAAACGGGAACTGCCCGACCGGCTGTACGACCTGCTGCCGGACCATGTGCGGCAGAATGCTCAATTTCTGCTCCTGCTCCAACGTTTCCTAGATCCCAATCCGGCCATGCGGTTTGCATCGGCGGAAGAGGCGGAAGTGGGTAGCACGGGACTGGCCATGCTCCACAAGCAGTTGACGCTGGCGGGGAAAGATTCCGATTATGGCCGCGAATTGGAGAACTACCTGTCCAAGATCGTCAATCCGCTGGGCCCCTTTTAACGCCCGGTCCATGAGGATGTCCGCCCAAATCCTCCTCCCCGCCGTACTGGCGGGCATCCCCCTATGGTTCTTCTCCCTGCTTTCCGTCGGTGCCGTCACGGAGCCGGTTCCCCCTCCCTCCCCCGCCCATACGGAACGAATGGAATACGACATCACCTGGGTGGGCGTGTCGGTCGGTAGCATGAGCGTCTGGGAGGAGGTGGCGGAAGAAGGCACGCTCTTTCGTTCCATCCGAATCTGGAACCGGCCGTGGATTGCCGCCATTTATCCTGTGGACAACACCGTGGAGTGCCGCATCAGCGTCACACCGGACGGCCCCCTGCATGTGGTCAGCAAGAAAATGGGCGAAAAGGATTTTCTGCAGGACGACACCCTGCTGATTTGGCCGGAAATGGGGAAAGCCATCTGGACTAATGCGGTGAGCAATGTCGTTCATGCCTTCGACGTCCCTCTTCACTCACGGGATTTCGTCACCTTTTTTTTTGATCTGCGCGACGCCGCCAAAGACAATGGCCTGGCGTGGCAAGAGGATTATCAACTGGTGATGGATGGGAGCATCCACGGGCTTTCCATCACCCGGGGCGAAACCAAGCGGCTGAAAACCCCCTTCGGCGCCATGTCGGCCATTCCGGTCAAAGCCATTTCCAAATCTCCAGAGCTTTTCAGTCGGAACCGACCGAAAGCCGTCTGGGTGGCGGAACAAAAACCAGCCGTGCTGTTTGCCGATGTCCACAGCCGTTTTGGAACCGTCCGGGCCACTCTGACCCGCTGGGAAATCAATGGGCGGCCGGTGGAGTGGTAGCTCCGTCCGACAGGCCATGGCGAGTTACTTCTTGGGAGAAGACGCTTTTTTCTTTTTGGCCGGGGCCTTGCTTTTGGGAGCGGCTTTCCGTCCCAGTTTGAACGCTTGATGGAGCGAGCGGACGGCCTTGTCGGCATCCGCCATACGGATGGCCACGGAAATTTTGATTTCCGAGGTGGAAATCATATCAATATTCACTTTATTGGCCGCCAGCACATCAAACATCTGATAGGCCACGCCTGAGTGGCTTTTCATCCCGACGCCCACAAGGCTGATCTTGGCGATGTCCGAATCAAAACGGAAACCGGCCGCCTTGACCTTCTCCGCCAGCGGCTCCAATACGCGCCTGGTTTTGCCGACGTCATCCTCCGCCACGGTGAAGGACAAGTCGGTCCGGCCTTCGGCACTGACGTTCTGGACGATCATGTCCACATTGATGAGGGCAGCGGCCAGGGTCTTGAAAATGCGGGCGGCCACGCCCGGTGTATCCGGAACGCTCAGTAGCGTCGCCTTGGCCTGGTTTTTATCTGCCGCAATTCCACGAATAATGATATGTTCCATTTCATCCACCTCCTCCCGGACCACTGTGCCGGGTTTCACTTCAAAACTTGAAAGCACTTCCAAAACGACGCCATAGTTTTTGGCGAATTCAACCGCACGCGACTGAAGCACTTCCGCACCGGCGCCAGCCAGTTCCAGCATTTCATCATAGGTGATTTCGTCCAGCTTGACGGCGGAAGGTTCTACCCGAGGATTCGCCGTGAAGACCCCGTCCACATCCTTCAGAATCTGGCAACGGTCCGCCTTCAGCGCCGCCGCCAGAGCAACCGCCGTGGTGTCCGATCCCCCGCGGCCCAGCGTGGCAACATCTTCAGATGCGTTCATGCCCTGAAACCCCGCCACCACCACCACGTTCCCCTGCGCCAGATGGCGCTGGATGCGTTTGGGGCGAATGGTCTTGATTTTGGCCTTCAGGTGTGTCCCGTCCACATAAATTCCGGCTTGGTGTCCGGTCATGGAGATGGCCTTGGCGCCAAGGGCATGCAGGGCCATGGTCAACACGGCGCTGGAAGCCATTTCACCGGTGGAGAGAAGGCTGTCCATTTCGCGTTCGTTCGGTTCTGGATTCACTTGTTTGGCCAAGGAAATCAACTCATCCGTGGTATCGCCCATGGCGCTCACGACCACCACCACCTGATTGCCAGCCTTCTGCGTGTCATAGATCCGCCGGGCCACCCGTCTCATACATTCTGCATCGGCGACGCTACTGCCGCCGTATTTTTGAACAAACAAGGCCATCTTTCGCCTTCTCCTTTCCTATTTGAAATCTTCAATCCGGTAGCGGACCGTTTCCTGATCCGTCACGTTCTGCATATCGGCAATGTCCCGCAAGGCATCGGCAATGTCTTTTTCCTTCGCCTGATCGGTCACCATGATGACCGGCACATACGCCATGTTCTCCGCCCGTTCCTTCTGGATGACCGAATCAATGCCGATGCCATGACCGCCGAGCACGGAGGCAACCCGCGCCAGCACACCTGGGTGGTCCAGCATGGAGAATCGGAGATAGTAGCGGGCCACCACGGCCCCCGGCTCCCGTAGCGGCAGAATTTTGGCGGCGGACACCCCGCTTAAATCACGCCGCCGACCGCCGGCCAGCAGATTCAATCCGGCATCCGCCATATCCGCCACAACCGCACTTGCCGTGGCGGCCCGGCCTGCCCCACGTCCGTAATACAAGGTGGTGCCGACAATATCGCCCTGCACCTGAACGGCATTGAAAACACCGGAAACAGCAGCCAAGGGATGGTTGTGGGCGACCAGCGTGGGCTGCACGCTGACTTCAATGTCATCCGCTCCGCCGCGGAGGATGGCCAGCAGTTTGATGCGATATTCCATTTCGCTGGCATAGTCGATATCCAGCGACGACATTCCCCGAATGCCGCGCACCGTCACCTTCTCCAACGGAATGGGTTGCCCATAGGCCAGCGAAGCCAGCACCGCCGCTTTATGCGCCGTGTCATACCCGTCGATATCCAGACTGGGTTCGGCCTCGGCATATCCCGCGTTCTGGGCGGCCAACAGGACTTCCTCAAACGGCAGCTTCTCCTCTTCCATGCGCGTGAGGATGTAATTGCACGTTCCGTTCAGAATGCCATATATACTTTCGATATGGTTGGCGCACAACCCTTCGCGCAGGGCTTTGATGATGGGAATGCCTCCGCCGACGGCGGCTTCAAACAAAATTTCGGTGTGGTGTTCGTCCGCCACGCGGTGGAGTTCACCGCCATATTCCGCCAGCAGTTTTTTATTGGCGGTCACAACCGGCTTGCCTTTCTCAAGGGCTTGAAGAATGAAGGTTTTGGCCACCCCCGTCCCACCAATCAGTTCCACCACCACATCCACATCCTCGCGGGAAAGCAATGCAGAACCATCCGTCGTCAACAGCGAGGGATCCAAGGCCACCCCCCGGTCCGTTGTGACATCCACATCCGCCACGCCTTTTAGAACCATGCGGAAGCCGAGGCGCTCCGCCAGCAGATCGCCATTTTTCAGCAACGTCTCAACCACGCCGGCCCCCACGGTTCCGTATCCCAGCACGGCCACGCCAATTTCCTTCAACTTCTTCATTTTACTCATGCTCCGATCCAAATCCAAACAGACGGTGAGAATACGGACCACGAGGGGTGAAAACAAGCCTTAATCCCTCGCTTGCAGGCTGTCTGCAAGCGTTCTGTTCCACTCCCGTCCCCGTTCGGCAGCCCCCCATTGCGTGGGGATGAAATGGCTGTCCTCGGATGAGTCGGCATTGATCGTAAGGGCACATCGGTATCCGACAGGACACCCATCGGACGCTTTTCCATCCATCGGCAGGGCCTCCGCCTGCGGGAAAATGTTGTTCCTTTTCGCCTCCTTTCCCATCCTCCCAACCAAACACTTGCCACTGCATAAAAACCTCTTTATAACTGTGCGGATATGAAGCCAATCCGTTACATCAGCACCCGAGGGGAACAGGTCCCCCTCACCTTCAAGGACGCCGTCATGACCGGTTTGGCTCGGGATGGAGGGCTTCTGATCCCGGACCGGATTCCCGATGTGTCGGACCAGTTGGAATCCTGGCAGGCGTTGGATTATCCCGATCTTGCGTTTGAAGTTATGCGCCTTTTCATGGACGATTTGTCGGACGAGCAGCTCCGCCGATTGATCCAGGCGGCATATGCCAGTTTCGCCTCTGCGGAAGTCACCCCCGTCCGAAAGGTCGGTGAACACTATATCCTAGAGTTGTTTCATGGCCCTACTCTGGCTTTCAAGGATGTTGCGTTGCAATTTCTCGGGCAGTTGTTCGAGGAAATTCTGGAAGAGCGAAATGGCCGCCTGAATATCGTTGCCGCCACAAGCGGCGACACCGGTTCTGCCGCCATTGCCGGCGTGCGCGGACAAAAACGAATCCATATTTTCGTGATGCATCCCTATGGCCGGGTGAGTCCGCTGCAGGAACGCCAAATGACATCCGTGCTGGACGACAATGTCTTCAACCTAGCGGTGGAAGGCAGCTTCGATGATTGCCAAGGAATCATGAAGAGCCTCTTTACAGACCTCCCCTTCAAAGATCAATATGCTTTGGGCACCGTCAATTCCGTCAACTGGGCGCGGGTGTTGAGCCAAATTGTCTATTACGTTTATGCCGCCTTTCGCGTCATGGAGGAAACCGACGCCCCCGCTGTACAGTTTGCCGTTCCCACCGGCAACTTCGGCGACATTCTGGCCGGGTGGTACGCCAAGCAAATGGGCCTGCCCATCCGGCGTTTGGTTCTGGCCACCAACGAGAACGACATTCTGTCGCGCTTCTTCCATACCGGCGTCTATGCCCGGGGGACCGTGGTGCCGACCATCAGCCCCTCCATGGACATCCAGGTGGCCAGCAATTTCGAACGCTGGCTGTATTACAAGGTGGGATCCAATCCAAAAGAAATCGTCCGCCTGATGGACCAGTTTTCCCGGGAAGGCCGTTTGGCGATTCCTCGGGACGCCTCCGGCCGGGTGGATGAAGAAATCGTTGCCGGCTCCTCCGATACGCGCAGGACGCTGGCCACCATCGAAAAGATTCATCAAAACAACGGCTATCTGCTCGATCCGCATACGGCCGCCGGTGTATTCGTGGCCGAGCAGTACAACGATCTGGACGATCCGATGATCTGCCTGGCCACGGCGCATCCCGCCAAATTCGCCAAAGCCATCCAGGACGCCACAGGCAAGGACTTGGCTCACCATCCCCTGTTGGATGCGCTGATGGATGCTCCCACCCGTTGTGAAGTCATCTCCAACAGCGTGGATGCCGTCAAGGCATATGTTGCCCAGCGCGCAATCTAGCCTCTAAAACGGCAGGTTGTATTCCTGTATTTTTCGCTGGATGGTCCGGCGGGAAAGCCCCAGTTGCTCTGCCGTCAGGCTACGGTTCCCGTGGTTCTTCCGCAAAGCGGTTTCCAGAATCTGCTTCTCTATCTCTTCCAGCGTCATGTTGTCCGGAATTCGCCACGACTCCTCCCGCCTGTCCGCAGACCGGGGTCCATTCAGCTGCAGGCGGGATGCCTCCAGTACATCGCCGGGGGCAGTGACCACGGCCGCTTCAATCACATTGCGCAATTCACGGATGTTGCCGGGCCAGGTATGGGCTTCCAGGCGGGAAAACCATTCGGCCTCAATCCGCTGAATCCTGCGCCCGTGCTCCTGTTGGGCCAACGCCACAAACCGTTCGGCTAGGGGACGGATGTCTTCATGGCGACGGCGCAACGGCGGCAGGGCGATGCCGACCACTTGAAGGCGGTAGAGCAAATCCTGCCGGAAGGCTCCCTCCTCCACCTGCCTGGCTAAATCCCGATGCGTGGCGGAAATCAGGCGGACATCCACCTGAAATGCCTCTTCTCCCCCCACGCGGGTGATCACACGATCCTCCAACACGCGTAGCAGTTTCACCTGCACCGGCGGCGGAGCATCGCCAATTTCATCCAAAAAAAGAGTCCCGCCCTTCGCCCGTTCAAAGGCGCCCGCCCGGCGGGCAGCCGCTCCGGTGAAGGCCCCCTTCTCATGCCCAAACAATTCGCTTTCCAGCAAACTCTCCGCAAAGGCCGCACAATTAACGGCCACAAACGGCCCTTCGGCACGCGGGCCATCGGCATGCAAGGCCCGGGCCACCAATTCCTTTCCAGTGCCGCTTTCACCTTGAATGAGGACGGTGGCATTCGTTTCCGCCAACACCAAGGTTTGGCGAACGATTTCCCGCATCGCGGGGGATTCCGCCACCCAGGTCCGGGCCGACCAGCCCTGCCGGGCCTCCTCGTTCAGCTGGGCCACCCGGCGGCGGAGCTGAGCCGCTTCGAGCGCCCGGGACAATTTCGCTTGGAGATCATCCAGATCCAATGGCTTCTGGAGATAGTCATAGGCACCTTCCTTCATCGCCCGAACGCTGGAATCCACTGAGCCATAGGCCGTCATCATGATGACTGGTGTCCGGGCCTGGTCCATTTCCCGAACCCGGCGCATAACTTCAATGCCGTCGATGTCCGGCAGCACCAGATCCGTCAACATCACATCCGCACCTTTTTGCCGAAACGCTTCCACCCCGTCTTTTCCGGTTTTCGCCCAGCGCACGCCGTAGTCCAAATCGGCAATCGCCTCCAACAGGGATTGACCATGATCCACATCATCTTCCACCAGCAGAATGCAGGGCCGGTTCATGCTTCCTCCTTGTCCTGTGCGGGAAAGGTCATTTGCAGGCACGCGCCCTTTCCTTCCGGCGGTTCCATCGCTTGAAGCCAACCTCCGTTCTTTTCCACGGCCGTCCGGGCCAGAAACAACCCCAAGCCCGTCCCCTTAGGGCGCGTGGTGTAAAACATATCAAACACTTTCTCCCGTTCCGAAGCGGGAATTCCAGGCCCCGTGTCGCACACCCTCAGGCAGACCTCGCCACCTTGCCGGAACACCGTCGCCATGACGCGGCCGTCCTTTCCGGCATGTTGCTGGGCATTGATCAGAATATTCAGGATGGCCCGCTTCACACTGGCGGGGGCGGCGCGAACGACCGTGGCCTCCTGATCCACCCGAGAAAGATTCAATGACAGGCCGGCGGCTTCAAACCGGGGCGCCACCATCTCGGCGCATTCTCGCAGGCAGACGCCCAAGTCCAGCATCTCCACGCCCTCTTCATCCGGCTTGGCCAGCGTTAAAAATTCTTTGAACACCTGGTCCATGCGGTCCAAAGTATGCATCATCCGGCCCGATAGATGCGCCAAACGCTCCGTCCGCGCCTCCGGTCCTTTGGCAACTTCCTTTTCAAGCATCTGTGCATCCAGACGGAGGCTGGACATAGGATTGCGGAAGTCATGAACAATGCCGTTGGCGAGCATCCCGGAAAACGCCAGATGTTCCTCCCGGCGGCGGCGGCGCGCCCGTTTTTCCTCCCGCCGCGCCATCCAAGCCACTAGGGCCAAGCACATGCCGAAACAAACGGCAACGGTGGCAAAGGTCAACCGATACATGGATTCGATGGCCGTGGTGGTCGGACTTTCCTCCCTCTCCACGGCCTGGCGTTGCATGCCCATTTCCAATACAACCGGTTCATTTTCTCCGTTGGCTACGGTGACGGAAAACGTCACCACCGGGATGGAGAGGCCATCCACCGTCAGCACACGTCGACCAATCCGTACCGGGCCTTCAAAATGGTGGTTCTCGATCTCGGCACCGGGGTCCCCGGCATGCTCGCGGAACAAGGTGACGCCATCGCACTGGATGGAAACAAATTCCAGCTCAGGCTCCACTTCCCGGAGGGATTCGATCAATCCCGAAAACTCTTTCCAGCTTCCCGCATCCGAAGCGGCATTCGCCTCTACAGCGGAAGCGGCCCGCAAAGCCAGGCTCATCGCAAGCCATTGCCCCCGTTCCACCACGGTCTGGGTGGCAGCCTGATGAGCGGCACGGTCATGCCAACCGCGAAGAAAGAAAAGGCCGCCGGCGGAAAGCAAGGCCACCAGCACCACCCACGCCCCGGCCGTCCAAGCAAAGGAAAACCAAGTGGAGTGACGATTTTGGCGGAAGGCATCCATTTGCGTATTTTATTCCTTCCGCCCTCTCTCGCAAGTTTTTACGTTTGGGTTTCGCCGAACTCTTTGGTATAGTGGACCCGTGAGCAAGATTTTACCCATCCGAATTTACGGAGATCCCATTCTCCGGATGCCGGCTGTGAAGGTGCCTTTGATTCTTCCCGAACTGCGCACCTTGGCAGAGGACATGATCGCGACCATGCAGCGGGCACGGGGAGTCGGACTGGCGGCTCAGCAGGTGGGTCGGATAGAGGCCATCTGCGTGGTGGATATGCCCCTAGAGTGCGATTATGTGGAAGAAGAAGGTCCCCGGTTGAATCCAGACATCACCTTCCCCTTAGTGTTGATGAATCCGGAGATTCTGGAAACATCCCGCAAAAAATGCGAAATGGATGAAGGGTGCCTCAGTTTTCCGGACATCCGCGGCGCCGTCAAGCGGCACTGGAGCATCTGGGTCCGGTATCTCGGGTTGGATGGCGATATGCATGAAACATGGTTTCATGGCTATCTTGCACGCATTATCCAGCATGAAATGGAGCATCTCGCCGGCGATTTGTTTATTGATCGTTTCAGCCATGTCAAAAAACTGGCCGTCAGAAACAGACTCCGGCTCCTGCAGAAAGACACGATGGAAAAGATCGAATACGAGCGAAGCGCGGCACCCCCCGAATACAGCCAGCCGGAGGAATAAACCGGCTTTCTTTCTACGGTTGCCCATTTCCTCCCTTCTGCGGTACAGTGGGCGGCCCCAACAAAAAAATTGCGGTCTGGGTTGTCCACCGCTGAATGAAGGAGTTGATGATGAGCCATATTAAACTTGCCTTGCCCAAAGGAAGCCTGCAGGAAAGCACCTTTGCGCTGATGAAGAAAGCGGGTTGGACCTTTAACGTCGGCTCCCGCTCGTATATGCCGACCGTCAATGACCCTGAAATCACCGCACGCCTCGTCCGTCCCCAGGAAATCGCCCGCTATGTGGAGTTGGGGCTTCTGGATGCCGGCCTGACGGGCCACGACTGGATTTATGAAAACGGCGCCGATGTGGTGGAAGTGGCGGAACTGTGCTATTCCAAAGCCACCAGCAACCCCGTCCGCTGGGTGGTGGCGGTCCCCGTGGATTCCACCATCCAAAGCGTCAAGGACCTGGAAGGCAAACGCATTGCCACAGAGGCGGTCGGCCTCACCCGGCGGTATCTGTCGGAACATGGGGTGAATGCCAAAGTGGAATTTTCCTGGGGGGCCACGGAGGTCAAGGCACCGGAACTGGTGGACGCCATTGTGGAATTGACGGAAACCGGCTCTTCCCTCCGTGCCAACAACCTGCGGATTGTGGACACGGTGCTGACCTCCACCACGCGGTTGATCGCCAACAAGGAGGCCTGGGAAGATGCCGACAAGCGGAAGAAAATCGAACAGCTGGCGCTCCTCTTGTGCGGAGCCCTATATGCCGAAAACAAGGTGCTGATCAAAATGAATGCAAAAAAAGCGGATGTGGCGGCCATCAGCCGCGTGCTGCCCTCTCTGCACGCTCCCACCGTGAATACGCTTTCAGATCCCAGCTGGGTCGCCATTGAAACGGTGCTAGATGAGTCGATCGTTCGCGAAATCATTCCCAAGCTGAAGGCCTCTGGAGCATCGGGCATTATTGAACTTGCAATTAACAAGATTGTCCCGTAGATTCCGTCGCCAATGTTTTGATCCAAAGAGGAGTAAGAAATGGGTTCTGTTAAAAAGAAACGTCGCGTCAAAATGGCCAAGCATAAACGCCGCAAACGCCTGCGTGCGGATCGCCATAAGAAGAAATAGAGGACGCGCCGCCATGCGCAGCACACGGTTGTGTTCGCTTGCGCTCGGCCTCGCCTGTTGCGGGCTGGTCGGTTGTAGATCGTTGCCAAACCCTCCGTCCCTTGAGGACGGAGGGCTTGTTTCCTTTCCCCTCACTTCCGGGCAGGAGGAGGCGGCTCAGGCTTATGCCTTCTATTCCACAGGACTGCATTATGAACTGATCGGCGATTTTGCTTCCGCCCGGGAGGCCTATCAACGGGGTGTCGACATAGCGCCGGAGAATGAAGAGCTACTGCTCCGCTTGGCCTCCACCCTTGTGTTACAACTGCAGGCCGAGGATGCCCTTCGGATGGTGGAGGCCTATGTCGCCCGCCATCCGGATGCGGAAAATTCCACACGTTGGCTTTTGCATTTCTACCAAAGCACCGGAGAAGGAGCACGGGCCATCCAGCTCGCCCGGCAGTTGACGGTCCGCTTTCCCGAAAAACCCATGGGGTGGTTGCAGCTGGCTTCCGCCATGGTCCAAAACGGGGAAGATGTCTCCGATGACACCGACGCCACGGCCGATGCCGTTAGTGAAGTGCTTCGCCAAGGAATTTCCGTTGCGCAACCGCCCATCGACATCCAACGTTCTCTGGTCCGCATCCAGTTGGCCAGAGCCCGCGAGTCACGCACCCCCGAAGCCAAACGGCTCGCACTGCAGCGCAACAGCATCCAATTGTTGCAGGACATCTCCCGTGATCACCCCGGTGACATGGAAACCCTGTATACTCTCGGCGACTTGCTGGTTCAAGATGAGCAATACGACGCAGCCATCACCGTATACGAGCGAATGGAACAGCTGGAGCCAACCGATGTCGGCATCAAACAGCGGATCGCCCTTGCCTATCTGGGAGCCGGAAAAACCAACAATGCTATCGCGGTGCTGGAGCGGGCGGTGCAATCCGGCGGTGGCACCCAGACGCACCTCCAAATTGCTGAATTATACCTCCAGAATGGGGATTTCCCCCATGCCATGGAACACCTGCGCCTGGTGAGCCGTGCACAGCCGCAGGACCCGGCCGCATGGTTGAAGATGGCGGCCATTCAAGCGGAAACGGGAGAAAGCGAAGACGCCGTTTCCACGTTACAGGAAGCCTTGGAGCATCTTCCCGACCATCCCATGGTTCTGGAAGTGATGGCGGTGATCAGGCTGGGCCAGAACCAGTATACGCAAGCCGCACGCTTGCTGGACAAAGTTTATGAAATGGCCACTGCCGAAAATCCGGATGCCGTGCCCTCCCCTCTTTTCTTTTACAATTATGCCGTCGCCACTACCCACCTCCGGCGGACCAAGGATGCCGCAGAATGGCTCCGGCGGGGCGTTGCACACGACCCCGGACTATTGGGGCTTTTTTTCCAGCGCTCATTGACCAGCACGGAAACCTTTCGCCGTTCCGCCACATCCGTCCTGCGTTCCTTCGCCGAGCTTGCGCCGAAGGAAGCGGCTTTGGCATATTTTTATCTGGCCAATCTGTATCTTTCCCAAGAAAAGCCAAGTTCGGCGGTCAAAGCATTTGAAAATGCCCTCCGTGTGGTGGACCAATCCCCCCTTCAGGGCGCAGGCTTGCTGAATCCTCAGTTTTATTTTTGGTATGGCGTGGCATTGGAGCAAGACGGCCAGCTTGAAAAGGCCGTCGAACAATTTGAAACCGCGCTGGCATTGGAACCGGAATATGCCGATGCGCTGAATTACCTGGCCTATCTATGGGCCCTCCACGGCATCCGGCTGGACGAAGCGTTGCGCCACATCCAAACTGCCCTGGCCTTGGATCCGAACAATACCGCCTATCTGGATACCCTGGGTTGGATCTATTACAAGCAGGGCCGGTTGCAGGAGGCCTTGACCTATCTCAGAAAAGCCGACCAGCTCCGGCCGAATGATCCGGAAATTCAAGACCACATCCAGGAAGTGCAGGACGCCCTCTCCTCCCGACAAACCGAAATACCCCGGCACTAATACTTACGGATCACGGCGCGCACAATGCCGCCGATTTCCAACGACCGGATGGGACGGATGAATTTATATTTGGGATTGGCGGGCTCCAACCGGACACCGGCATTGTCCCGGACATAATACTTGAGGGTCCATTCCTCATCCACACGGGCCACCACAATGTCATTTTGGTTGGGCTTGGGCCCCTTTTCCACCAGCACGATGTCCCCCGGCATGATGCCGGCGTCAATCATGGAATCTCCCCGCACCGTCAGCATGAAGGTATTGTCTGGATTTTTGACGAGATATTCATCCAGTGTGATGGCTTCGGTTTCCTGCTCTTCCTCTTGCGTGGGAAAACCGGCGGCAATGGATCCGAGTATTCGAACCGTGCCGGTCAAGCGCGGCAGAAACGTGATGCGCCCATGGCCGTCCTTACTGAGGTAACCTGCTTCTTCCAGCTTCTGCAGCAAGCCGAACACCGCATTTTTGGATTTATAGCCGAACAAATCCAGCATCTCCGCATAGGTGGGAGCCCGGTGTTCCAAACGCCAAAACTGCCGAAGCAACCGAATTTTTTCCGTTAACTGTATATCTCGAGGCATGGGTGATCTCCACTTTCAATAATTCCAGCGACAGGATAACTGAACGTCCGTTCAGATTACAAGTTCTTCTTTCTTTCCCCGGAAGCATGTAAATAGGGTTTTCTTTTTCCCCTTCCCACGGCAACATAGGCCTTTTGTATGGATGCCCCCTACTGGAAGGACCCCTATGACATTCGATCAACTCCGCCAAAGCTATCTCTCCCGCCTGAACGCCGCGGCTCCCGTGGCCCAAGGCAAGTTTGTGGAAAAACGAAACGCCCTAGCCCTTTTGAAGGCCATCCTTCGAAGCGGCGATCGGGTATGCATGGAAGGCGATAACCAGAAACAAGCGGATTTTTTTGCCAGAGAGATGGTCAAGCTGGATCCGGCAGAGATCAATCATCTCCACATGACTCAGTCCACCTTGATCTTGAATGAGCAGTTGGACCTGTTCCGCTTCGGGATTGCCGACCGTCTGGATTTTGCCTATTGCGGCCCTCAAGCCAAGGCGTTGTATCAATTGGCCGCGGAACGAAAAGTTCGAATCGGCGCCATCCATACCTATCTGGAACTGTACGGACGCTACTTTGTGGACTTATATCCCCATGTGGCCATCCTGGTGGCGGAAGCTTGCGACGACCAAGGCAACATCTATACCGGCAACAATACCGAAGACTCCCCCATCATTGCCGAAGCCACGCGCTTCAAAATGGGGGTGGTGATCGTCCAGGTCAAACAGAGAAAAACCACCCTGCCCCGGGTGGACATTCCCGCCTCCTGGGTGGATTTCATTGTCGTGACGGAGGAAAACTATCATCTGCAGCCCCTCTTCACCCGCAACCCGGGCAACATCACCAATCAACAGGTTCTGATGGCCATGATGACCCTGAAGGGCATCTATCAACCCTATCACGTGACAGCCTTGAATCATGGCCTCGGCTATGCCACCGTCGCCATTGAACTGCTACTGCCGACATACGGTGCGGAATTGGGCTTGAAGGGAAACATCGCCACACATTGGGTGCTCAACCCCCACCCCACCTTGATTCCCGCCATTGAAGCGGGATTTGTCCAGCACATCTATTCGTTCGGCGGAGAACCCGGCATGGACGACTATGTCGCCGCACGGCCCGATGTGTTTGCCGTGGGGCCGGACGGCGCCATGCGCTCCAACCGTTGCTATGCCCATGTCGCCGGCTTGTATGCCATCGACGCCTTCACGGGCGCCACCCTCCAGATGGACCGCTTCGGCAATTCCTCCACCGCCATTCGGGGCATGATCACCGGGTTCGGCGGTGCACCCAACCTCGGCGGCACGCCGCCCGGACGCCGCCACAATACGGATGCCACCTCTGCGGCCGGCGTCATGCGCGAAGAAGTCTTTCGCGGACGCAAGCTGGTCATTCAAATCACGCCGACCCGGTCCGAGAAGAAAAATATTCCCGTCTTTGTCGAAGAACTGGATGCCCAAGCCTTGTATCGCGATGGCGTATTCCGCGAGCCTCCCGTGATGATTGCCGGCGATCAGGTCACGCACATCGTCACCGAAGAAGGCATTGCCTTCCTAGATAAATGCCCGGATGTGGAAACTAGGCAAAAAGCCGTTGCTGCCGTCGCCGGAGATACACCGGTTGGGCATACGGTTAATGCCTCCACAAGGGATGCCCTGCGGATTGCGGGCATGGTCCAGACCCCGGAGGACCTGAAGCTGGATCCCGCCATGGCCACCGTGGACCGGTTGCCTGCCCATTCATTGGAGGATCTAGTGAAGGTTTCGGGGGGGCTGTACCGGATTCCTGCCGGGTTCAAGGGATAGTCGGCAGGATTGCCTATCGGCCCCGCCGGAAGCACAGAATTGGCTTGCACCTATTCCCGAACCGGTTATAGTCCCCACTTGTTTTGCATGCATGGCGTGCAGATCGGGGCGTGGCTCAGCCTGGTAGAGCGCTTGGTTCGGGACCAAGAAGTCGCTGGTTCAAATCCAGTCGCCCCGACCACTTTTCCGTGTGTGGAATTTTGGTCCATATTTTCCACCAGCTCGCGAATTCCACCCACAGGCGCAGCGGCAAATTCCATTTATTGCTCACCCGATGCTTCGGCCCGTTATGGTGCATTTGGCGCTCCATCGGTTGACGAATTCTTCGATGTGGGAGGGGTTGATGAAGAGAAAATAAATTTTCTCTTGACATCCTTGCTCATCGGGAGCGGA
>JAISGX010000007.1 GCA_031262805.1 Verrucomicrobiota bacterium
GGCAAAACCACGCTGGTCAATTTGCTACCGCGATTTTTCGATCCCACCGGAGGCGCCGTGCTCTTCGACAACCGCGACATTCGAGACTTCACCCTGGCCTCCCTCCGCAGCCAGATCGGATTGGTCACGCAGGAAACCTTCCTGTTCAACGACACCGTGTTCAACAACATTGCCTACGGGCATCCGAATGCCTCCCGGGAACAAGTGGAGGCCGCGGCCAAGAAGGCTCATGCCCATGAGTTCATTTTGGCCATGAGCCGAGGCTACGACACCGTCATCGCCGAGCGCGGAACGTTGCTCTCCGGCGGACAACGGCAACGCCTTGCCATTGCCCGCGCCCTGTTGCGGAATCCACCCGTCCTGATCCTGGACGAAGCCACCTCCGCCTTGGATACGGAATCGGAACGGGCCGTTCAAATGGCTCTGGATGAAGCCATGCAGGGCCGGACGGTGTTCGCCATTGCCCACCGCCTCTCCACCATCCGCCGGGCCGATCAAATTTTGGTGATGGACCACGGCCGCATTGTGGAACAGGGAAGCCACGGAGAGCTGGTCGTCAACGACGGAAACTACAACCGGCTCTACAACATGCAGTTTGAACATCAGCGACCGGGCGCCGCGCCATGAAGCCCACCGTCGGCAGACCGGCGCCCAAACGGAAAAAGGCCGCCTCCAAGCCATACCAGACCCCGGAAAACGAGCAGCACCTGTTGAACGCCTTGTGCGCCATTGAAGACCCGGCGGACATGCGCCGCGTGCTCTCCAACATCCTGACCCCCTCCGAACACAGCGCCCTGCTGAAGCGGTGGACCATTTTACGGCTCCTCCGCGACGGCATTCCCCAGCGGGAAATTGCGCGGCAAATCGACGGCAGCCTGTGCAATGTGACTCGCGGCGCACGCCTTGTCCGTTCCGGCACGTGTGCTGCAGTTGATCTGATGGACCGCCTGACCGGCCCCTGCCCGGCGGAATAACCGCGCCGAATCAGGGCACAAAAATGGAGCGAGCGATGGGACTTGAACCCACGACAGCCACCTTGGCAAGGTGATGCTCTACCACTGAGCTACGCTCGCTCCTGTATGAAAGGACGCGAAAAATCTACCAAATTTCCCTCCTCGCGCAATACTTTTTTCTGGAGAAGGCTGATTTTCCACGAAGGCCCCCCTGCGAGCCCCCCCGCCTCTTATGCCGTCCTCCCAAGCCCCATGCCGGGGTCTATTGGCTCAAAAAATAATGGCGCAGGATGTCCGCCCCCGTCTGGAGGCAGGAGGCCTCAATATACTCATTCGCCGTATGGGCCTGTTCGATGGAACCGGGGCCCCAGACCACCGTATCCTCGCACACCTTGGACAGCACTGATGCATCACTGCACCAAGGAGCCCCGCTGGTGACCGGAGCATGCTTGAGCGCCTGCATGGAGGCCGCCAACCGGCGGGGGAGCGGACTTTCCGGCGAATTGGCAAACGGCGGTTCTTCACGGGAAAGGCTCACCTCCACCCCCTCCAGCCCGGCTTCCCGCAGGCGGAGGCGGAGCTCCATCAGATAATCCTTCGCCGTCTCGCCCGGCAACAAGCGGCGGTCCACATGGACTTCGCAATAGTCTGGAACCGTGTTGGCGGAGGAGCCGCCTCGGATGAGCCCGATGGAATGAGTGGGACCGCCCAACAGGGGATGGGAGATGCTTCGGGCTGTTTCGGCGGTGAATTTCTCCAAAATGCGCCACACGGCGGGCATTTTTTTCAATCGCGCTTTCCCCGCGTTCCGGATGAGAGGCATGGACCGCACGGCCATGTGTGGCCATCCGGAACCAGCAGACCCCCTTGTGGGCGCAGATGATTTGAAGATCCGTCGGTTCCAGCACCACGCACTCTTCCGCGTGAATACCGGTTTTCACAATCTGCCTCGCGCCCAGGCTTCCCGTTTCCTCGCCGATGGTTCCCACCCACAGCAACTGGATTCCGGCCGAGCGCAGACGTGCGCACACATCAAAGTCCAGCGCAGCCAAAAAGGACGCCAGCGGCCCCTTGGTGTCGCACGCTCCTCGCCCATACAAGCGCCCTTTCTCCTCACGAAGCACAAATGGATCCCCTTGGAAACCGTCCACCCCCACCGTATCCAGATGGGACTCGAACATCAGCCGTTTGGTGGAATACGGCATGGAGAGATACGCAATCAAGTTCGGTCGGCCGGGGACGATCTCCAAGCGTTCCGTATAAAAGCCACGCCTGGAAAACTCCTGTTCCAGAGAATCCACCATGCGGCCTTCGCCGGCATGTTTGGGGTTGTTCGAAAAGTCGGGATTTACGCTCGGAATTGAAACCAACTGGCTTAAAACCTCGGTGACGTTCATGGAATATTTTCTCGCATAATCATCCCACTCTCGCAAGGCCTATTATCATCAAAATTCCGAATAAAATATGAACATGCGCCATCGTCCGCTGGCTCTGTTCCGTCACCGGGCGAGTCCAAATTTGCGCAACCCAGCCTCCCGCCGACACTAGGCTACCAAACGCCAGGGCACAGGCGCCGGGCAGCAGGCGAAGCAACAGGCCGCCCGCAAGCGTGGCATACGCCGCCGCCAACAGCAGAATTCCAAACAGCGGTGCCGCCTTCCAGGAGTGAAAAAGCTGGTTCAGCTTCATCGGAAGCGTCTGAATGCCCGAGGCGTGGTCGGAGTGCAAATCCCGCATATTGTTGTTGTAGAGCAACAGGACCGTCAACAAGCCGACTGGCACACTAATCCAAACGGCGGGCGCGGCCGGCCGACCGGTTTGCGCCATATAGCCGCCCAATCCCATGCCCAAGCCCATCATGAGAAAAACCCAGACTTCGCCCAGCGCATGGTGCTTGGGGCTGCACCCGCCGGCGCAATATCCCACCGCCCCAGCCAGCCCCACAGCGCCCAGCACCAGGATGCCCCACCCCACCTGCACCGCCAGCCACACGCCTCCGGCGGCCGCCAGCAAAGCACACACCACGGCGGCGCAAAAACAACGCCCCGGCCGCAATGCGCCACTGACCAGCATCCCGCTACCTGTTCCGCCCCCTTCATAATCCACCCCGCAGACGAAATCAAAATAATCATTCCACAAATTGGCCGCCGTATGTAGCAGCATGCCAGCCGCCAACGCCACCGCAAAGCGAAGCCAGGAAAACGCCTCCCCCAGCCAACGGGCATACAGCCCGCCGATCGCCACCGGCACCACGCTGGTGGAATAGGCATAGGGGCGGACGGCGCGCAGCCAGAAACCCAGCCAATTTCTCATGGAGAGCCCCAATCAAACACATCGGTCTGCAGGATATGGAGCTCCACTTGTTCAATCAGCCAACCTTTCTCTCCTTTGTTCCAATGGAGTCGGGCTTCCCCTTCCCCATATATGCGGAGGCCTCCCGTGATCCATCGGTAGGTTGCGTCCATATGCGTCGTTATGCGCCCCTTTTCATCGGCAAGCAGGCTGATGTCCGGCCGCAGGAAAACCAGTTCCTCCGTATGCGCACGGATCTGGGTGAATAACTGGACAATGGCGCGGCGGCCTTGCATCCACTGCTGGAATTCTCCATCCACTGCCAGCTCGGCCTCCGGCGCCAGCCAATCGCCCAACCGAGTGGCCGCCAACCCCAACGCCACCGGCGACTCTTCCGCTCTCTTTTCCACCAAACGCATCACGGCCTTGCTGGCACGCAATAGGCGGGCCTCCGGCGCCATATACACCACCACCCAGAGCTCGCAAAGCAGAATGAAAACCACAATCAAAAGACCGGCCAACGGAGATCTCTTTCGTGCAGGTGAACGAACACCGCTCGGATGGCTCATAAAATCTTCCTTCCTGCTAGAATTGGCTGGTCTTTCATCTTCACTTATCATACAAAAAAAAATAGATTTGAAAACGGTGAAAGAGGGAATATGACTGACAAGCCCGCCACACAGGAATTTATAGATTCCGCTCAGGACATTTTGATAACGCTTCTTCGGTTGCTGCAATTCGAAGATGCGGCGCTGGACACCTCGTTCCAAGACGATCAAGTTTTCTTTCAGATCGTCACGAAGGATGCCAGCCTCATCATTGGGCGCACCGCCCAAACCCTCGACGCCCTTCAATTCACTCTGAACCGGCTGATGTCGAGGAAGTTCGCCGATGCCCCCTACTGCGTGGTGGATGCCGAACACTACCGGGAACGCCGCCGGGAAAAACTGCTGGAAGACGCCACGGTCGCCGTGGAACGGGTGCGTCAAACCGGACGCCCTTGGCGTATGCCCTTGCTGAACTCCATAGAACGGCGGATCATTCATCAGGAATTGAAGAACATCCCCGACATCACCACCCATTCCGAAGACGAAGAACCGGATGGACGCAAGCGCGTGGTGATCTCGCTGGTGCCGCCCGCGCCCCGCCCGGAAACCGACGCAGAGCCGCCCCCGGCATCCGCCGAATGATCTCTGTTCCCACTGGAAAACGCTTTATTGCGGATTGACATCCTCCCCGCCACGTTCCACAATGGGTGGCTGAATTTGTTTGATGGCAGAACCATGCCGGCCTTTGCCGGCTGCAAGGAAAGGATGATTCGCATGAAACCATATATATATTGCTTGCTCGGCGCCCTCGCGCTCTGCTGGACTCTGACGGGGTGCACTCCAGATGCCGACCAACCGGCGGAACCCGTCGCCGTGGAAGAAGCCGCGGAAGCCCTCGAAATGGTAGCCCCTTCCCCCGTGGAAGTCTCGGCCCCCGCACCGGCCGCCATGGAAAGCGCGGCAGACATTCCGGCCCACGCCGCCGCACAGGCCGATAGCACGACGATCGTCGCCAAAGTCAACGGTAAGGAAATCACCGAAGCCGATGTCCAGAAGGTCATGGACCTGTTCATGAGCCAGATGGGCGAGCGCGTCCCGGCCGACCAATTGGCCGCCGCCCTCCCCGCCATCCGGGAACGAGTGATTGAGGAACTGGTCATGCGGGACGTCATGCTGGGCGAAGTGGCCAAGCAGAACATCTCCCTTTCCGATGCCGAATTCAATGAAATCAAAGCCGAGCTTTCCCAAGAACTGCCTCCCGGCCTGACCTTGGAAGACTATATGAAGGAAACCGGAACCACCGAAGCGGAAATGCGCGAGCAAATGACCATCCGCAAAATGATTATGGCCAAAGCCGAAGGCGTCGAACGCCCGAGCGACGAGGAGATTCGCGCCTTCTATGAAGAAAACAAGGAAGGCTTCAACCAAGACGAAACCGTCACCGCCGCCCATATCCTGATCCGGACGGAGCCTGAAGAAGATGCCGACTCCAAAGCCGCCAAGCGTGCACGTCTCGAAGGCATCCGCCAACAAATTCTGGAAGGTGGAGATTTCGCGGAGCTGGCACGTGAAAATTCGGATTGCCCCAGCGCCACATCCGGCGGCGACCTCGGCACATTCGGCCGCGGCCAGATGGTGTCCGAATTTGAAGACGCCGCCTTCTCCCAAAACGTGGGCAGCGTGGGCGACATCGTGGAAACCCAATTCGGCTATCACCTGATCAAGGTCTCCGACCACAGCACAGCCAAAACCTTGGAATTCGACGAAGTGAAGGATCGCATTGCCGACCTGCTCTATGCACAGAAGCAACAGGATGCCGTCCGCGGGTTTGTCGAGGAAATCACCGCCAATGCCAATATCGAACGCATGGACTCGCCTCCCGCAGGCGAGCCCGCCTTCCCCTTCGCCATTGAAGAGGAAACCGTGGAAATCCTTCCCGAGGCCGAAGGAGACGTGCTGGTCGTCGAAGACGTGGTGATCGAAGAAGCTCCTTCCGCCGATCCCCCTGAAGTCGTCGTGGAAGAAGTACTGGTCGTCGAAGAGATCCCGGTTGTGGAACCGGCGGAATAGCCGTTTGCCTATTCGAAAAAGCCCGGCTTGCCGCCGGGCTTTTTTTATGGGCGGCGCCCAAGGCTAAATTGCCCGGACAACCTTTGCGGGAATCCCCAAGGCCAAGCTGTCGGCGGGGATTTCCCCACTCACCACCGCCCCGGCGCCCACCACGACATGGTTGCCCACCACCGAGCCGTCCACCACCACCACCCCGGCGCCGATCCAGCCATTTTCGCCAATGCGCGTGGGCCCGCGGGTGACCATGCCGGACTGCTCGGCAAAAGGAATGCGGCTGGAATAGTCATATTGCCCGCCGCTCAGCAGATACACATAGGCCGCAATCACCGTGCCACTCCCCACCGTCAGCTCATTGGAGGAAAACAGTTGGCAGTTCGAAGAAATATTGACGGAGCGCCCCAGGCGGATATTGCCGTTTTTACAATAGATGATGGTGTTGCGCCCCACATATACGCCGTCTTCCACCACAATGCCCTCATTGCTCTCGCCCTTGGCATCCAGCACCGCATGATCATCCACCACCACCCCATCCCCCAGGACAATCTTATGGGCATGCCGCAAGGTCACATTCCGGCCGAAGACGACGTTGCGCCCCACCCGTTTGAAAAGCGTAGGATACAGCCATTTCCGAAGGAGAAGTCCCAGCGCCCCCGGAAGCCAGGAGACCAACAGGGCAATCAACTCGGCCTTGAGCACATACCACAAGGATGTCCGCCCGTACATCAATCGCCGATAAGCCGAAAACGCCGAACCGGTCCCCGACTGCAGAGCCTTATGTTTGTAGTCCACTCCACTGGTTTGTTCTTCACTCATCCCGACCGCCTTGCATCGCCTCGCCGCTCCCTCTCCGTTTCCATGTCCGCCAACCCCTCCACAGTCCCCATGCGAGGACCAGAAAAGCCGCTTCGGTCCCGAGCGTAATCCAATGAAGCGACGAAAACAACCCCTCGGAATACCGCACACCGTAAAAAACCGGAATCGGCGAGGAAAAGCGGTGCATCGAGAAGGGCCACAGCAGCATGACCCCACGGCCCCACGTCATCCAATCCAGTAGCAGGTGCAGCCCCCAGACCACGGCCAATAATCCGAACAGGCGGCCGAACGGCCAGTTGTTCAACCAGCCCTTTCCAAGCCAGGCGAAGCCCAAGCAGCAGACCAAACCAAACACCAAACTATGGGAGGCCTGATTGTGAACGCTCGACAACTCCACGCCCCAAAAACCCGGCAGGACATCTAGGTCCGGAGCCAGGGTGAACACTAGGCAGAAAACCAGAACCTTCCATACCTCCGCCCCATTCCACGGCGATCGTGCGGCGGCGCATGCCGCCATCCCTCCCGCCGCCAAATGAATCAGGGGCGATGGCATTGCCCCCCCCTATTTTCCACCGGCATCCCCATTCACATCCTGACGGAATTTCACCGAAACAATCTTGGAAATTCCCCGTTTTTCCATCGTCACGCCATACAAGGCATCCGCCTCGCCGATGGTTTGCCGGTTATGGGTGATGACGATGAACTGGGTGCTGTCGCGGAACCCCTTCAGCATGCCCAAATAGCGGGTGATGTTGCTGTCGTCCAATGCGGCATCCAATTCATCCGTCAAGCAGAAGGCGCTCGGCTTCACCTTGAACAAGGCAAACAGAAGAGCCACCGCCGTCAACGTGCGTTCACCGCCGGAAAGTAGCGACACCGTCTGTAGTTTCTTGCCTGGAGGGCGGGCAATGATCTCAATTCCCGATTCCAGCACATTTTCCTCATCCACCAGCACCAGCTTGGCATTGCCGCCGCCAAAGAGCTGTTTGAATAGATCCTGAAAATGGTCGTTCACCTCGTTGAAGGTTTCCGTGAACAGGGTGGTGGTGGTTTCATTGATTTTCCGAATCAGGTCCATCAGCTGCTGCTTGGCATTGGTCAAATCCTCATTCTGCTGCGTCAGGAAGGCAAAGCGTTCCTCCAGCTCCTGATATTCCTCAATCGCCACCAGATTCACCGGCCCCATACTTTGCAGCTTCGTCCGAATTTCCGCCACCATGGTCTCCAACGCCTCGCGGTCGGCGGGCTCCTCGTTTTCTCCCCATTGCGGGTGGTCCGCCCGGAGAATTTCCTCCGCCTGAAGACTGTACTCGCTACTCATGCGTTCCAGCAGATTTTGCCGGTGCATGCGTTGCCGTGCCAGCTGGAGCTCCTCTTGGTTCCGCTTCTCCCGCACACCGTCGAGTTCCGCACGGCTCACATGCAGCTCGGCATCACTTTTCGCCAGTTCCTCATTGCGCGCCTCGCGGTGCGCCCGGGCCTCCGTCAATTCCTTCTGCCGCCGAGCCACTTCTTCCTCCAGCGGCACAATACGTCCCTCCGCCTCCGCCGTTTCCCTAGCCAGCGCCTCCATGCGGCCCCGGTAGGAATCAATCCCCACCGCCCGCTCCTGAATCAGGGCCTCCAACTCGCGAATCCGGGCCTCCAGCGGCTCGCCGCGTGCTTTCAGGCCGTCCACCTGCTGCTTGTAGCCCGAAAGCGCCACCCGGCACTCCGTCGCCGCCTCCAGTAAATGGTTCCGTTCCTCCTCCAGCTGATGAAGCCCCTCCGAATCCGAGGCATTCTGCGTCCGGACCTCCGCTTGGCGGTTGCGAAGAGCATCCATCTCGCCGGCCATTTCGGTCCGCCGTTGGGTACCCGCGCCGGTCTTCTGGACCAGGGCCTCCAACTCCCAGCCGATGGTCTCCGCTCGTTCACGGGCCTGCTTGGCCTCCCGCTCCACCATGCGGATTTCTCCTTCGGCCAGCGCCATTTCACGGCGATGGGTTTCCAGCGCCTGCTGGGCCGACTGCAGCGTCTCCCGAGCGGCCGCTTCGTCCTGGGCCAATGTTTCCATGCGGAGGCGTTTTTCGTCCGCCGCCTTGCGCAGGCGCGCCAAATCCTCTTTCCACTCCGCTAGCTGGTGTTCCCGCGCAAGCGGATTGCTTTCCTTTTCATCCGGCGCCCAAAATTCCACGCTACCGTCGCTGCGGGCCACAATGCCGTCGAGCGTCACCATCGTCAGTCCCGCCGGAAGAGCCGTCGGCACATCCGCCGCCGAAGCCACCACCCGGACATCGCCCAGCAAACAGGCCAGCAAGGCGGCCAGTTCTTTCGGCGCTTTGACAAAGGCCAGCAGCGGCTCTCCCGGGCCATCCGACAATGCGCGCTCCCCCTTCTGCTCCACGGAAAGCAGGCGAACCGCCCCGCCCTTGGATTCCTGCAATCGGCGGGCAATGTCCAACGCCCGCGCCGGGTCCTTCACCAAAACCGCATCCAGCCAGGAACGGAGGACGACCTCCAGCGCCACTTTATGTGCTTTGTCTGTCCGGACTTTTTCCGCCAGTGCCCCCAGGACATCCTGAGGATTCACGCCCGGAATCGGTTTGTTTTCGAGCAGTTTTTTGGCTCCGGCAGGAAAGCCCTGGGCTTCCGCCCGGCTACGCGTCAGCAACTGAACCTGCGCCTCCCGCGCCGCCATGTCCGAAGACAGGGAAGAGGCCTCGCGCTGCAGAACGGCAAGTTGCTCCGCCCGCTCCGCCTGCGAAGCCCGCAAATCCTCCAGTTGCCGCTGGGCGCCCTCCGTCTCCGCCTGCTTTTCCTCCCGCCGGGAAGCCATGATGCCCAGGCGTTCTTCAAAAGACTCCACGGCGCGTTCCGCCTCCGCCTTTTCGGCGGAAAATCGTTCCCGGCGGATCAAATCCGTTCGTTCCCTCGCTTCAATTTCATTCCACTCGTTCTGCAACCGGGCCAGGGTGGATTCCAGATTCAACGCTTCCGTCCGGAGATTCTGCAGGCGTTTACGTGCGGCCTGGGTCTGCTGATCATGGGCCGCCAACGCCGCCTGGCGCTCCTCCACTTCCATTCGGGCGGTCTCGTGCGCATCCGTAGCGGCAATCAAATCCTTTTTCAGGACGTCCAGCTCCCGCTGGTGGGCCTCCAGATTGTTCCGCGCACTCTCCGTCTCCCGGGAATCGCGCTGAGAAAGCGCACCCAATTCCTGCGCCCGCTCTTGATTGATCCGGATCAATTCCTTCGCCCGGGCCAGTGCGCCGGACGCCTCGCTGGAGGCATCCATGGCCTGGGCGATGCGCCCTTCCATTTCCGCCATATTCTGCCGTAGCTCGTTGGCGCGGACCTCCGCCGACTCCACCTTCACACGCAGTTGCTCTTCTCGGGCGGTCTGGGTGCGGAGCTCTTCCTCAAGCGTCCCCAGCGATGCATCCAATTCGCTCAACCGCCCCTTGGCCAGCCAGACATCGCTCGCCTTCAATTGTTCCTGGAGCGCTTTATAGCGCTTCGCCTTTCCCACCTGGCGCTGCAGGGATACAATCTGG
>JAISGX010000068.1 GCA_031262805.1 Verrucomicrobiota bacterium
ACCTCCTCCGGAGTGGCGGCGCGCGCTTCGTTTCCCATCACGGCGGCTCGCAGGGTCCGGTGCCCAGCCAGCATCATGGAATTCACGGCCGGGCGCTGGGCCTCCAGCAACTCCCGGTAGTCCGCCACACTCCGCCAACCGCCGGGATAGGTCTGCTCCAGCCAGTCCGACGGCATGACATATCCGCCGTAGCGGGGGGCGGCGCTGGCCCCGCAATTCCCCGTGATTTCAGTAGTGACGCCCTGATGGATTTTGGAGGGCGCCGCCGGCTCGATCAGCAGATAGGCATCCGAATGGGAATGCGCATCAATGAATCCGGGACAGACCCACATCCCGTTCGCCGCAAATACATTCCGGGCGGGAACCCCTTCGAGGTTTCCCACTGCGGCGATCCGGTCGCCCGAAAGGCCAACATCGGTGCATACGCCGTCATTGCCGAGACCGTCCCAGACCGTCCCGCCGCGCAATACCCAATCCAAATCCGGCGTTTTCATCCTGTCAAGGACCAGCATATCCCTCTGGGCCGGAAAAGCAACCCCGCGTCGAGCCTCCCGCCCGCCCCGGCAATGGCTTTCC
This sequence comes from Verrucomicrobiota bacterium, assembly GCA_031262805.1. Classification (GTDB taxonomy): domain Bacteria; phylum Verrucomicrobiota; class Kiritimatiellia; order CAIQIC01; family Lenti-01; genus JAISGX01. Next base: position 577 of record JAISGX010000068.1, read on the forward strand.
GCCTTGAACCCGCCCGCTCCGCCGCTCTAAGCTGGCGGAATGAATACACCAGCCCCCCCCTCTTCCTTAACCATTTTAGGCTCCGGTCCTGCGGGATATCCCGCTGCCTTTGCGGCCGCCGACATGGGCCTGGAGGTCACCCTGATTGATTCCTCCCCCCTGCTGGGCGGCGCCTGCCTGCACCGGGGATGCATTCCGTCCAAATCCCTGCTGCATGCCGCACGCCTGCTGAGCGATGCCCGCAACGCCTCCGCCTTCGGCCTGCGTTTCGAAGAACCCACCGTCGATTTGGATGCCCTGCGAGAATGGATGCTTTCCGTCACCACCGGCCTGGCCGGAGGCATCGCCCAAATGGCCAAGCGCTTGCGTGTGAAGGTGGTGCAGGCCGAGGCCGCTTTCGCCTCGCCGACGGAACTGCGGTTGATCCCCTCCGACTTGGAATCGCCGCGAATCCATGCGTTTGAGACCCTACTGCTGGCCGCCGGTTCCTCCCCCCTGCCGCCGCCGGACTTTTCCACCAAAATGCCGCACATCTGGAATTCCACGGATGCATTGGCCATTGCCGAAATTCCGGCCTCCCTGCTGGTGGTGGGCGGCGGCCACATCGGCCTAGAGCTCGGAACCGTCTATGCCGCACTGGGCTCACGCGTCACCCTTGTGGAGATGACGAACGGCTTGTTGCCCGGCGCCGACCGGGACTTGGTGGCGCAGATGGCCAAACGGCTCCGCACGGTTTTCGAGGCGATTCATCTGCATACGAAAGTGGCCGATCTGTCCATAGAGGGGGATGGCCTGCGGGCCGTCCTGCAGGATATCCGAAACGGCGAAACCCAAACGAAACTTTTTTCCAAGGCCCTCGTGGCCATTGGTCGGCGCCCCGCCACGGAGAGGCTACGGCTGGACAAGGCCGGCATCGGCCTCACCGACCGCGGTTTTGTGGCCAGCGATGCGGACGGACGCACGGCCAACCCGACCGTTTTTGCCGCGGGAGACATCGCCGGAAACCCCATGCTGGCCCACAAAGCCATCCACGAAGCCAAAGCATTTGCCGCCCGGTTTCTGGGGCAGGGCTCCCGCGGCCTCTCCCCGTATATTCCCGCCGTGGCCTTCACGGACCCGGAGGTGGCGTGGTGCGGCCTCACGGAAGCAGAGGCCAAGGCAAAAGCCATCCCCTACACAACGGCCAAGTGCCACTGGGCGGCCAACGGCCGATCGCCCACGCTTGGGCGAACGGATGGGCTGACCAAAATCCTTTCCGATCCAGAAACCGGAGCCCTGCTGGGCGTGGGCATCACCGGAAACGGTGCGAGTGAATTGATTGCCGAAGCGGCCCTGGCACTGGAAACCAAGACATCCCTCCAGGATCTCACGCACACCATTCACCCCCACCCGACCCTGTCCGAAACCCTGCTGGATGCCGCCGAGACGGCTCTGGCCAACCGGCGACGGGCCAAGGGCAAATGACGCCTGGAAAGCGACGTCCCCTCGCCAATGCCCAAACCCATGCAGATGTTCCTTCTGCCATTGCGCATATTTATGTATCGCCTTGCGCTACATTTTGTTGCACGTTGCCCATCCATCCCGGCAAAACGCATGCCACAGGAATGAATGCCTTCCGATTCCCCTTTCCCCGGACATAACCCCGATGGCATGAATGCTTCTTCGCAAGCCCGTTGCTCAGGCCCCTTTCCTCTTGTTTTCCTCCTGCGCCGGGCCGCTAAAAAACGCGGGCGAGATTCAGCACGCGTTCACAGAGTTCCGGAAAATCCCAGCCGTGGACGCGGGCAGCATCGGGTAACAGGCTGATTTCCGTGAAGCCGGGAATGTTGTTGAGCTCCAGCACAAAAATGCGGCCATCATCTCGCAAGCGGATATCCACGCGCCCCATGCCCGTGCAGCCGAGCACGTCGAAGCAGGCGAGCGTGGCTTCCCGGCACCGACGGGCGGTCTCCTCCGGAATCGGCGCGGGGATGAAGTGCTGCGCGCCATCCGGCGAATACTTGGCATGAAAATCGAACATCCCGTGCTTTGGCACGATTTCCACTATGGGTAGCAACTCGTCGCCCACGCGGCCGACGGTCAGCTCCCGTCCAGGAATGTATTCCTCCACGAGCAACACATCGTCATACCCCCACCCCACTTCCACAGCGGGGCCCCAGTCCTCCTCCCGGAACACGCGGGAGACGCCGACGCTGGAGCCCTGCCGGACCGGCTTGACCACCACGGGCAACGGCCGCGTTCGGGACTGTCCCCGGCTCAAAAATTCATAGGGCGCTGTCGGGAGACCGGCTTTGGCGATCAAGACCTTGGCGATGGATTTATCGAAGGCCCGCGCACTGGCGAGCGCGCCGGAGCCGGTGTGCGCAATGCCGCGAGCTTCCAGCCAAGATTGAATGCCGCCATCTTCGCCGAAGCGGCCATGCATGGCAATGAAGGCTACATCGGCATTCGCAGGCCATTCCAACCGACCCTCGGCATCCACCACCACATCCGTCACCCGATGACCGCGCGATTGAAGGGCCCGGGATACGGCGGCTCCAGATTGCATGGAAATGGCGCGCTCGGAAGATGGGCCGCCCATGCAGACGGCCACGTGCCGATATGTCGTTACATTCATATTTGTAGTGTACCTAATTGATACGGAGGCGGAAACCCCGATGTTTTGGGCGCAACAAAAAAAAGCGCGGGATATTCCCGCGCTTTTCCTTCATTGACCGACGCCTATTTTTTCCCGGGCAGTGTGGCGTTGCTTTTCGCGATGTTCGCGATGGCGGCAAACCCCTCCGGATCATGAATGGCGATTTCAGAGAGCATCTTGCGGTTAAGCCCGATTTCGGCCTTGGCCAGTCCTTCGATGAAGCGGCTATAGCTGATTTCGTTGGCCTTGCAGGCGGCCGACAAACGGACAATCCACAAGCCGCGAAAATCGCGCTTCTTTTCCTTGCGGTGGGCGTAATTCAGCGCCATGGCACGATCCACGGCCTCCGTGGCCTGGCGGAACAGTTTGCTACGGCTTCCGTAGAAGCCCTTGGCTTGATTCAAACGGCGTTTGCGGCGTTTGCGGCTCGCGACGGCATTGGTAATTCTGGGCATGTTTCTCTCCTACTCCACTAACTTCCTACGCGCTCAACTCAAGCGAGAGGGACTTGGCGATGCTTCCGCCCGCTTGGACACTCTGGCGCAGACGCCGTTTTTGCTTGCGGGTCTTGCAGGCAGCCAAATGGCGCCGCCCGGGCTTCTTGTGCAACACTTTGCCGGTCGCCGACTTCTTGAAGCGCTTGGACACCGCCTTGCGCGTTTTCTTTTTCACTTTCGCAGCCATGATTCCATCATCCTTTGCATCCGGCAAGGCGCTCTCCACCTACCGGTCTTTTCCAAATCAATAAAACAGACGGCGAGTTGTACGGGATTTCGGTCCGCACGTCCAGCAGAATCGTCCGCCTTCCGGTATTTTTTATTCAACGGGGGCGGTTCTGCTGGCCTGGCGCACCTTGGCGCTGGGCGTCATGACCATCTGGATGTTGCGGCCCATCAACTTGGGAGCCTGCTCCACCACGCCGATATCGCGGAGGTCCATGACCACCCGGTTCATCAAATCGAAGCCCAACTCCTTATGGGCGTTTTCGCGACCGCGAAAGAACAAGGCGACCTTCACGCGGAAGCCTTCGTCGAGAAAATCCTTCAACTTGCGCATCTTCACATTGTAGTCGTTGTCCCCCACACTGGGGTGCAACTGGATTTCCTTCACCTTGGTGGCGGAGGAGCTGCGCTTGTTCTGCTTGTCCTTCTTGCTCTGCTCGTAGCGGAATTTGCCGAAATCCATAATGCGGCAGACCGGCGGGCGCGCCGTGGGCGAAATTTCAACCAGATCCAAGCCGGCTTCTTTGGCGCGGTTCTGCGCCTCATAGGTGGCCACGATCCCCAGCTGTTCGCCGGTCGGACCAATCAAACGTACTTCCGGCACGCGGATCCGCTGATTGATTCGTGTGGTGAAATTCCCGCCGCGCGGGTCTCGTTGTCTCATCGGTGGTTGTATGGTGTACTCCTTGTTTTCCGGGGGTCTTTACGCCGTCCCGCTTGGCTCATCCTGTTTCAACGCCACATGCCGTTCGGCATTCAGTTTCTCCATCAAGGCTTCCAGTGGCATGGAGCCCAAATCGCCTTCCAAGCGGCTACGGACGGAAACGGTTCCGTTTTCCACTTCCCGACCGCCCAGCACGAGCATATAGGGAATCTTCTGCATCTGTGCATCGCGGATTTTCGCCCCTATTTTTTCGGGGCGGGAATCCACCTGCACGCGAAAATCCTCAGCACGGAGCTTGCCCGCGAGCGTCTGTGCGGCGGCGGCCACTTTGTCGGAAACGGGAATCAGCACAGCCTGCACGGGCGCCAGCCAGAGCGGGAAGGCCCCGGCATAGTGTTCAATCAGGATGCCGAAAAAGCGCTCCAGACTACCGAGGAGGGCCCGGTGGACCATATAGGGGCGGTGTTCCTGTCCGTCGGAACCGGTATAGACCATCTCAAAGCGTTCAGGCAGGTTGAAATCGAACTGCACGGTGCTGACCTGCCATTCGCGGCCGATGGCGTCGCGGACCTTGATGTCGATTTTCGGGCCGTAGAAGGCGCCGCCGCCTTCGTCCAGCTCGTAGGCGATGCCTTCGGCCTCCAGCGCCTGCTTGAGGGAGCGCTGGGCAACCTCCCAGCGTCCGGGATCGCCCACGGCTTTTTCGGGCCGGGTGGCGAGATAGGCGGAAATGTCTTCAAAGCCGAACACCTTCCACATGGCGATGGCAAAGCGAACGCATTCGCGCACCTCCTCCTCCACCTGCTCTTCGGTGCAGTAAATATGGGCATCGTCCTGTGTGAAGCCGCGGACACGCATCAAACCATGCAGCACACCGGCGCGCTCATAGCGGTAGACGGTGCCGAGTTCCGCCCAGCGGATGGGCAACTCGCGGTAGGAGCGTTTGTGGCTCTTGTAGATCTGAATATGAAACGGGCAGTTCATCGGTTTGATGTAATAGCGCTGTTCATCCACTTCCATGGGCGCATACATGTTTTCACCGTAGAAACCGAGGTGGCCGCTGGTTTCCCAGAGGTTCGCACGGCCGATGTGCGGGGTATAAATCAGTTCATACCCGGCTCGGTAATGCTCACGGCGCCAAAATTCCTCGATGGTGGCGCGGATGCGGGCGCCTTTCGGATGCCAATGGACCAGTCCAGGGCCGACGGCCTCCTGGATGCTGAACAGGTCCAAGTCGCGCCCGAGCATGCGGTGGTCGCGTGCCCTAGCTTCTTCGCGCATCTTCAAGAAGGCATCCAGGTCTTCCCGTGAGAGGAAGGCCGTGCCGTACAGGCGCTGCATCATCCGGTTTTTTTCGTCGCCGCGGAAATAGGCGCCGGCCACGCTCAAGAGCTTGAAGGCTTTGATGTCGCCCGTGCGGGCCACATGGGGACCGCGGCACAAATCGGTGAAATCGCCGCTGTGGTAGAGGCTGATGGCCTCTCCTTCCGGAATGTCGGCAAGCCGCTCCAGCTTATAGCACTGGCCTCTCGCGCTCATCATCTCCATTACATCGGAGCGGGATTTTTCCTCACGGCAAAACGGAAGATCTTCGGCGATAATCTTCGCCATTTCGGCTTCAATGGCCGGAAAATCCTCGGCGGTCAGGCGGTGCTTCAGGTCGAAATCGTAGTAAAATCCGTCTGCGGTGGACGGGCCGATATCAAACAACGCGTCGGGATAAAGTCGGCGGACGGCGGCGGCCATAACGTGCGCCGCGCTATGGCGCATGGTTTCGAGTGCCATTGAATCTGACTTCATGTAAATGGGTTCCATCCTTTTGTATCAGCCGTGAAATCTACCCTGCCGCAGAATGAAAGTCAATGAAGGGCCGAGGAGGAAATGAAAAACGCCCCTATCCGGCGGGGGGTGTGGGGTGGAGGGCGGCATGGATGATTTCCGCCGTTTTCAGGCCGATGTCGGGGGCGGAGGCGATTTCCTCCACCGTGGCGCGCTTCAAACGGGCGACGGACCCGAACTGCTTCAACAACAGGGCCTTTCGGCGCTCGCCGATGCCGTGGATGTCGTCGAGCACCGATTCATGGATGCGCCGTGCCCGTAGTTTTCGGTGGTAGGTCAAGGCGAAGCGGTGGGCTTCGTCCCGGATCTGCTGAACCACGCGCAGGGCCGGGGAGTCTGGGGCGAAGCGCAATGGAGCCTGTTCGTTTTCCGGATCGTGGTAGAGCTCTTCAAACTGCTTAGCGATGCCGACCAGCCGCTGCCTCGGCAGGCCCAGGGCATCGAGTTCGGCCCGGGCGGCGCGCAGTTGCGTGATGCCGCCGTCCACCATCACCAGGTCCGGCAGGCGTTCGTTTTCCTCCAAGGCACGGGTGAAGCGACGGCGGATCACCTCGGCCATGCTGGCGGGGTCGTCCGCACCTTCCACGGTCTTGATGCGGTACATGCGGTAGCGTGCGGGGGCCGGTAGGCCCCTCACGGAGACCACCTGACTGGCCACGGACAGGGTGCCGGAGATGTTGGAAATGTCGTAGCATTCGATCACGTCGGGCAGATGGTCCAGCCCCAAGCGCTGCTGGAGTTCCTCCAGTCCTTTGCGAGCTTCTTCCTGCTTCAGGGTTGGGCTTTTGCGCCCCCTCGCTCGTTCGCGGATGCCTTTGGTGAGCAGCAGGTACATGTCGCGCAGGGCGGCGGCTTTTTCGAATTTCAGCTCTCCGGCGGCGGAGGCAATCTGTCGGCGAAGGTCTTCGAGGTATTCCCGTCGGTTTCCGTCGAGGAATTCACAGGCGGTCCTCACACGGGCGTGGTATTCCTCGGGTGAAACCTTGCCGATGCAGGGGGCGGAGCAGAACCGGACGACATCATTCAAACAGTGCTTGTGGTCCTCCACACCGGGCACCCGGGGGGAGCACCGGCGAAGGCCGAACTGCTTTTCAATGAATTCCAGGGAGGCCCAAGCAGCGGCAGAACTGGCATAGGGGCCCCAGTAGCGTGCGCCGTCGTCCTTGCGGATGCGAACGGCATCAAAGCGCGGAACGGGATCCTGCAGGTTCACGCGGATCAGCAGGAAGCGTTTGTCGTCCTTGAGCAGGCTGTTGTAGCGCGGACGGTAGTCCTTGATCATCCGGCTTTCCGTGAGGGTGGCTTCTGCCTCGCTCTTGAGTTCGATGAAGTCGAAGTCGTCGATGCTGCGGATCAACCCGCGGATTTTGGGATCGGCTTTGGAAAAGGTGCTGTGGCGGAAATACGACGACACCCGGCTACGCAAGCTGGCGGCCTTGCCGATATAGATGATGCGGCCCTGGCGGTTTCGCATCAAATAGACGCCGGGCTTGTCCGGCAAGGCGGCCAGTTTGGTTCTCACTTTTTCTGAAAATTGCAGCATGGGTTCTCCATTCCCCACCCTCCCGACAAACAGGGCGGCCCTCCCTGCCGGAAGAACCGCCCATGAGGCCCGTTCCTTTTTACGGGAGGGTGACCTTCACGCGATACATGCGGATGTCTTCGATCGGTCCTCCGCTGGTTTCCTCGGATTCATCGTCCGAGAATTCCCGGGTCTGCACATACGGGGGAAGATTGGTCCAGCGGTAATTGAACGCCTTCCAATCCGCCGCCGTCACTTCGTGCAGGGACACATCCGCATATTCCATCTGGTAGACGCGCTCCGGCTTCACCGCCACCACCACCGACACGGCCGCGGCTTCGTTGGTGGCGATGCTGTCGCCGACAAATTCAAACCAGTCCGTCGGATCATGCGGATCCGTCCCCATAATATACTCGATGCTGTCCGAAATGCCATTGCCGTCGGAATCCTGGAGGGCACCTTCCTCACCGGACGCCGTGAAGCCGTCGAAATGCTCCCATTCCCACGCATCCTGCATGCTGTTCCCGTTGGAATCCCAGGGAACCGAGATCTGCATGACGGCGCTGGTGGTCACATCGCCCAAGGTGGCGGAGAATTCAATCCCAGTGGCTTCTCCCACCCAGACGGCGGACGTCACCAGGCAGCTGAAGACGCCGTTTGTAAAGGTGGAACCCGAGACGGCGGTCACCTGCGTGAGCTGCGCATTTTCCACGGCGTTGCCCAAGTCATCCACCACGCTCACGGTGAAGGCGGCGGTGCCTTGGTAGGCCACTTCCAGAACGGAGGGCGAGAATTCAATGAACAGCTCGGTTGGATCTGGCGGCGTCACGGTGACTTCCTCAATCTTAAGATACTGCACCATACGGCCATCGCCATAGATGTGGCCGGTGTCGTCGGAGAGCAACACCACGGGGATGCCTTCGTCCAGCAGGTCGGCGCCGCTCTTGGGCACGCTCCACAGGTGGACGCCCGGCTGGCTGGAAGCCAGGTTGCGCACGTTGTAGAACGTCTCCGCGCTGTCTTGAATGCCCAGCGCATCGGCGCAAGCGGCCAAGTCATAGGTTTCCGTCATGCCGGCATGGCCGCCCGAACCCGGATTCACAAACAGGGTGAAGGCCAGAACGGCGTCCTTGCCGTTGGCCACCGCGCCGACTTCTTCGTATTTCGCCACGGCGAAGATCTTGCCGTTGTCATACGAGCCTTCGTTCTTGCGGCCCAAGAAGTACTGGTTGCCGCTCTGGAGGGCGGGGCTGTTCAGGCGGGCCCAGTTCACGCGGCCGTACCATTGGGCCATCTGGCGGCTCCAATCGTCGGACGGCGGGGTTTCCCAGATGATCAGCTTGTTCCACTCCTTGAAGTGCGGCACCCATTTGCCCATATTGAGCTCGAACTTGGCAAAGCCATTCCAACGAGCGCCGGCCACGGAGTCGCCGGGGTTGTGGCCCGTCTTGTCGGCGGTGCAGGGGCCGATGCCTTGTTCCTGGCCGAAGAAGGTCATCGGCAGGCCCATCACGGAGGAGACCATGGCATAGCGCGAGGCGGTGACCCATGGGTCTTCGAAGGGCATGACTTCATCATGGCTGGTCAGATTAAGCAGGATGGCGCTGCCGGAGTACAGGCTACGGCGGCTTTCCAAAGCGTCCTTCACATTCTGCGGACTCTGGGCTCCCACCATCTGGAAGACGAAGCTTTCGTTGAGAATGTCAAAGTGCCGGTTCGAACGATAGCTCACGTTGCCGCCATCCAGCGATTCGGCCATGAACATGAAGTTCCACTTGGCGTTGCGGGTGCGGTTGATGATGTATTCCCAGAACTGCGGAGGCAGGCCCTGGCCGAAATCGCAGCGCAAGCCGTCGATGCCGTAGTCATCCACCAGGATGCCGTTGACATCTCGCACGCCGGGCTGGTTGTAGCCGCCGTGACCGGTTTTTTCGAGCCAGAATTCCGGATAGGCCCCCATGTATTCCCACAATTCCACCGTGTGCGGCGTCATGGAGGAGTAGTCATACCAATCCGCTTCGTTGAGGTAGTTGCTGTTGTCTTCCGGGTTGTGGCGAACGAGGGCAGCATAGTTGCCGTAGAAGAGCTCGGCGGTGTCCAGCCATTTGCCGAAGTCGCCACGGTCGGGGGCGCAGGCGATGTCGTGCTGGCCGCCAGCGGGGCCATTATAGAAGGTCGCCGGAGCGCCGTAGTCGGAGTAGTTCGCATACCATCCCGGGCGCAGGGAGGCGATGGCGGTCGTGGAGCCCTGGCCTTCCGGCACAAGCCCCATCCGCTCGCCCATCTCTCCGAAGACGGCATCCCAGCTGGTATGGTTGAAGACGCCGTCGAGCATGATGTTGATGGTGCCGACATAGGAGGTACTCATGTTCGAGTCCTTGCCGGCATCGCACGCCTGCACAAAGGCCTGGAACTCTTCGAGGGCACCGGCTTCCGTGAGGTTGCGACCGAACCACTTGCTGACGGCGAAGTAGTCCTTGGCGGAATAGGGGCTACCGGGTTCACCGCTGGGGGACAACCCATACTCGGAGGAGGTGTGGATCGGCTGGAACCAAAGACAATTGGCCTGGATTTTGTTGAGGTAATCAATACCGAAGGTGTCGAAGGAATCGGCGCCGTTGATGAGGTCCGCGAAAGTGGAGCGACCGGCCTCCGTGGCGGCGGTTGCTTTGACATCCAGGGCATTGAGTTCATACACCGTCTGCTGGAGCACCTTCTTCGGGGAGATCACCACCGCATGGTCGCGGCGGCCTTCCGAGGAGTAGTAATACCAAGTGCTGTCGCCGGAGAGCTGGTAGCGGGCGCTCAGGCGGTAGGCACCGCATTTATCGATGTCCGCTTCCCAGACATAGGCATTGGCGTTGCCATCCCACGTCATCGGGAAGGCGGCGAAATAGCCTTGCGTTTCCGTTGTCACGAGGTCGCCGCTGGGCGGGCGGATGGCGTCCGCAACGCCGTCGTCGTCCAAGTCCGCATTCCAGAAGTCCCGGCGGCCGACGTTGGAGAAGATTTGCACATTGACGGCCCCGGCAGGCGGCAAATACTCCGCACGCAGGTGGATGGTTTCGTTTTGGGCTTCATCCATGAAGAACTTGGAGGTGGTGTAGTCCGCATTCATGCCGTTGACGGTCAGCATGTTCGCGCCTTCGGCCTGCATGCGGTATTCAAACACCTGGTCGTTGGCGCCGTCCGCCTGGTATTCCGCGAGGCGCCAGATGCCGTTTCCGCCACCGGCAATGCTCTTGCGAGCGGCGATCTGATAGCGCAACACAGTGTTCGGCGCGGCGGCCAGGGCCGGGTCCTGGATGGTGCCCACCCACCACATGGCGCTACCGTTTTCGCTGCCGTCCCATTCCTCATGGGAGAAAGTCATGGAAACCGTATGAATCAGCGCCGGGTCCGCCGCACGGCGGCCGGGGGTTTTGGCCATGGCATAAGCGCCTTGGCGGGTCACGCCGGGGCTGGCGGACGCCACGACGTAACGGATTTCGGCTTCATCCGCCCACTGGAAGGCATCCTGCTTGTAGCCGATCTTGGCCCAGAGCTGGATCGTATCGCCCGACACGCGGATGGCGTTGCCGCCGTGCCAGATGTAGCCGGGTTCGGCGCCGGGGTTTCCGGCATAGGTGAAATCAAACGGCTGGGCCTGGGCTTCGGCTAGGGTGGCGAAGGCTTCACTGCTCGCGCCGCTGCTGGAGCGGCCGAGGTAGGTGGTGTCGTGGTCGCTGTAGGCCACTTCGAGCACATATTCCACCGTGGCGGTACCGGAGAACGTGTCGGCCGGAAGAACGCCGCGCCAATACTTGTTGTTGTCAATTGTGGTGTCGAACGTCATGGCGAGGGTTTCCCAAGAGGAGGCGCCCTGTTCACGGTAATGCACCGTTCCGGCATACTGGTTGCCGGGGGTTCCGCCTTCACCGGCATACTGGTTTCCGTTATAAATCACCACGTCATTGTCCGCATAGGGATGACGGGGATTGCGCATATAGGCGCCTGCAGGTTCGGCATTGGCCGGCGCATGCCAGCTGTTGCCCAGATTGGGTTGCGCGGCGGCAAAGGTGACGGCAAACGGCGCGGCCTGGGCTTCGGCCAAGGTGGCATAGAGGACGCAGCCGGTCTGGTTGGTGGTTCCGATGTAGGTGGTGCTCCGGTCGCTGTAGGCCAGCGCGAGGACATATTGCAGCACATCGCCGCCTTCATACCCGGTGGTCGGCAGAGCGGCAATCCAGTTCTTCACCCAGCCGGTAGTGTATGCGTCGCGGACCTCATTGTTGAAGTCCATGGCTTGCGAAAGCCAAGTTCCGGAGGCGCCCAAGCGATAATGCACGGTTCCCGCCGTCATGTTGCCGCCGGTTGCGTCGGCCTGGTAGTTGCCGGCATAGACATACACGGCATCGCCCGCGCTAGGGGCCAGCGGAGTGCGCATCGAAATGGACGGCGTGACACCCTGCAGGGCTTCCGCCGGATTGTGCCAGCCTTCGCCCGGCGTGAATACCTCGCCGCCGACCGTATAGGAGAAATTGGTCCCGCCGGAGGAATTCAACCGCAGGGTGCAGAGGTCCGGACTGCTTTTGAGCTGGGCTTCCGGCATTGTTGTGGTCAACACATAATACTGCACCGTGGTGCCCGGGGTCTGGCCGGGAATGCTGGCCGATGCCACATCCCCCGCCACCACGGCTTTCACATACAACGACCCGCCGGAG
>JAISGX010000021.1 GCA_031262805.1 Verrucomicrobiota bacterium
GAACGCGGCATCACCATCCAGAGTGCGGCCACCACGCTGAACTGGAAGGGGCACCTGGTGACCCTCATTGACACCCCGGGCCACGTGGACTTCACCGTGGAAGTGGAACGCTCCCTCCGCGTGCTGGATGGCGCGGTGGCATTGTTCTGCGCCGTCGGCGGCGTTCAGCCGCAATCCGAGAAGGTTTGGTTGCAGTCCGAGAAATATGAAGTGCCCAAACTGGCGTTCGTGAACAAGATGGACCGAACCGGCGCCGATTTCTTCGGCGTGTTGGAGGAAATCCAGGGCGAGCTGCGTTGCAACGCCGTCCCCGTGGTGGTGCCCATCGGCAAGGAAGAGAATTTTCAGGGCATCATCGACCTCATCAAAATGAAGGCGATTTATTACGGCGATGAGAATTCCACGGAATTCCGGGAGGAAGAAATCCCCGCCGACAAACTGGAAAAGGCTAAGAAGTGGCGCGCCAACTTGGTGGAAAAATGTGCCGAGCAGGATGACGCCCTGCTGGAGAAGTTCTTTTCCGAAGGCGACCTGAGCGAGCAGGAAATCGTGGCGATTCTGCGCAAGGCGACCGTTTCCCGCAAGATCGTCCCAGTATATTGTGGCTCAGCCTTCAAAAACAAGGGCGTGCAGCATTTGCTGGACGGTGTGGCGGACCTGCTGCCGGCGCCGAACGAGATTCCCCCCATCATCTCCCAGGTGACGGAGGAAGGCGAAGAGCCCGCCCAGCGCGAACCGACGGACGATGCGCCCTTCAGCGCCTTGGCGTTCAAAATCGTGGCGGACAAACATGCGGGCAAATTGACGTATATCCGCGTATACTCTGGCACCTTGACCTCTGGGCAGAACGTACTGAACAGCACGCTGGGCAAGTCGCAGCGCATCGGTCGCATCCTGCGCATGCATGCCAACCATTCGGACCAGCTGGCCACGGCGCAGACTGGCGACATCGTGGCGGTGGTGGGCTTGGCCAACACCCGCACCGGCGACACCATCTGCGACGAAAACCATCCCATTCAGCTCACGTCCATCGAATTCCCGGCCCCGGTGGTCTCCATTTCGATTTCTCCGGATTCCACGGCGGACAACGAAAAGCTCTCCAATGCGCTCTACAAGCTGGCGGATGAGGATCCGACATTCGCGGTGGCGTTCGACCACGAAACGGGGGAAACCATCATTTCCGGCATGGGCGAGCTCCACTTGGAAATCATCGTGGACCGTCTGAAGCGCGAATTCAATGTGGCGGCGAAGGTCGGGCGTCCGGAAGTGGCGTACCGCGAGACGGCCACGGTGGTCTCGGACGGGCAATACAAACATGTCAAGCAGAGCGGCGGCCGCGGGCAATACGCCCACGTTTGCATGCGCCTAGAGCCGTTGGCGGCGGGCGGGGGCTTTGAATTCGTCAATGACATCGTCGGCGGGCGCATTCCATCCAACTTCATTCCGTCCGTGGAAAAAGGCGTGGTCAAGGCCATGCAGAACGGGCCCTATGCGGGATATCCGGTGGTGGATATGCGCGTGGTGCTCTACGATGGGTCCTACCACGATGTGGACTCCTCCGATTTCGCGTTCCAGGAGGCCGGCCGTGCCTGCTTCAAGGAGTTGTTCCTGAAGGCCAATCCGATCATTCTCGAACCCGTCATGTCCGTGGAGGTGTCCACCCCCGAAGAATTTATGGGCGCGGCCACCGGCAGCATCTGCCAGCGCCGCGGTCGAGTGGAGACCATGGAGGAGAAGGCAAACCAGAAAATCATCTGCGGAATGGTGCCACTGGGCGAAATGTTCGGCTATGCCACCGCCCTGCGTAGCATGAGCCAAGGCCGTGCGGGCTTTACCATGCAGTTCGAGCATTACGAGGCCGTGCCGTTCTTCCTGACGGAGCAGATCATCAAGACGCGCCGCGCCGCGAACAAGATCCGCTAGAAGCGGCGGATCCGTTTGGATTCCATTGAAATCCTCCACCATGCGCTGTATGGCGGAGGATTTTCGGATTAGATTGACCTTTTTTCCAACCTGTGGAAAAACATTTTCCACAGGGTGGAACCTGTTGAATCGGAAAGGATGAAGCAATGAGCGAGAGCAAGATCAAGGTGCCTTCGGAGGGCGAAAAAATCACCATGGGCGGCGACGGGCGTCTGGTGGTGCCGGACCGGCCGATTGTTCCGTTCATCGAAGGCGACGGCACGGGCCCCGACATCTTCCGTGCGGCAATGACGGCCTGGAACGCGGCGGTGGAGAAAGCCTATGGCGGAAAACGCCGCGTGGCCTGGATGGAGATCTATGCCGGGGAAAAGGCGAACGAGGTGTATGGGCCGAACACATGGTTGCCGGCGGAAACGCTGGAGGCCTGCCGGGAGTACCGGGTGTCGATCAAAGGGCCGCTCACGACGCCCGTGGGCGGCGGCATTCGTAGCCTGAATGTGGCGCTGCGCCAGGAATTGGATTTGTATGTCTGCCTGCGCCCGGTGCGCTGGTTCGAGGGAGTGCCCACTCCGGTGAAGCATCCGGAAAAGACCGATATGGTGATCTTCCGCGAAAATTCGGAGGACATTTATGCCGGCATCGAATGGGCGGCCGGGACACCCGAGGTGAAGAGGGTGATCGACTTCTTGCAAGGCGAGATGGGAGTCACAAAAATCCGTTTTCCGGCATCCTCCGGCATCGGCATCAAGCCGGTGAGCGAGGAGGGCACCCGCCGCCTAGTGCGGGCGGCCATTCGCTATGCGTTGGACAACGCTCGAAAGAGCGTGACGTTGGTGCACAAGGGCAACATCATGAAGTTCACGGAGGGTGCCTTCCGCGACTGGGGCTATGCCACGGCGTGCGAGGAGTTCGGCGCCGTGCCGCTGGAGGGCGGTCCCTGGCAGGAGATCACCGATAGGGAAACCGGCCGTCGGCTGGTGGTGAAGGATGTGATTGCCGATGCATTTCTGCAACAGATCCTGACCCGCCCGGCGGAGTATGATGTGATTGCCACACTGAACCTCAATGGCGATTATATTTCCGATGCCCTAGCGGCCTGTGTGGGCGGCATCGGCATTGCACCGGGCGCGAACATCAATTATGCGACGGGTTGCGCGGTGTTCGAGGCCACGCACGGCACCGCACCGAAGTATGCCGGGCTCGACAAGGTGAATCCCGGCTCGCTGATCCTCTCGGGCGAGATGATGTTCCGTTACATGGGGTGGAACGAGGCGGCCGACCTACTGGTGCAGGGCATGGAACGTAGCATTGCTCAAAAAACTGTGACGTATGATTTTGCGCGGCTGATGGACGGCGCCACGGAAGTGACGACCTCTGCATTCGGCTTGGCCATTGCCGCCAACATGGCACCCTTTCAGAGAAAGCATTCCGTATGAGCGATCCCCAAAAAAATTCAGGCAAGTCGAAGAATCAGCCCCAGAGCGCATCGGACGGCATCACGCCGCGTGCCGTCGACTACGGTCAGTGGTATTTGGACCTCGTCAAACGAGCCGATCTGGCGGAGCATTCGCCGGTCCGCGGCTGTATGGTCATCAAACCGCACGGCTATGCCGTGTGGGAGAAGTTGCAGCGGGAAATGGACGATCGCTTCAAGGCAACCGGCCATGTGAATGCCTATTTTCCGTTGTTCATCCCGCTGTCCTTTCTGGCGAAGGAGGAGGAGCATGCTTCCGGATTCGCCAAGGAATGCGCGGTGGTGACCCACCACCGGCTGAAGGCGGTGGACGGCAAGGTGGATGTGGACCCGGAATCGAAGCTGGAAGAACCCTTGGTGGTGCGCCCGACGAGCGAGACCCTTATTTGGGCGCAGTATAAGAACTGGATCCAGAGCTACCGTGATCTGCCGCTGCTGATCAACCAATGGGCGAATGTGGTTCGCTGGGAAATGCGGACGCGCCTGTTTCTGCGGACGGCGGAATTCCTGTGGCAGGAGGGACATACCGCCCATGCCACGGAGGCCGAGGCCCGCGAAGAAGTGACGCGCATGCTGGATGTCTATGCGGATGTGGCGGAAAACGTCATGGCGGTGCCGGTGGTGCGCGGCCGCAAGACGGAGGGGGAGCGTTTTGCCGGGGCGCTGGATACGCAGAGCATCGAGGGCATGATGCAGGACGGCAAGGCACTGCAGATGGGCACCAGCCATTATCTGGGCCAGAATTTCTCCAAGAGCGCGGATGTGAAGTTCCTCAACAAGGACGGCCAGCTGGAATATGTGTATGCCACGAGTTGGGGCACCTCCACCCGCCTGATTGGAGCGCTCATCATGACGCATTCGGACGACAATGGCCTGGTGTTGCCGCCCAAACTGGCGCCCATCCATGTGGTGGTTGTGCCGATTTACAAGACGCCGGAGGAGCAGGAGGCGACCCGGACGGAGGCTCATGCGGTGGCGGCGGAGTTGCGGACATTGGGCCTGTCGGTCAAGGTGGACGACCGCGACGACATGCAGCCGGGCGCCAAATATTACGAGTGGGAGCGCAAAGGCGTGCCGGTCCGCATTGAGATCGGCCCGCGAGACCTAGAAAAGGGGTCGCTGTGCCTAGTGCGCCGTTTCGTGATTGAAAAAGACGGGGAAACCGAACAGGAGCTACGCCGACGCAAAAAGCAATTTGTTCCCCGCGCCGAGGCGATTGCGGCGATGCCGGGCTTGATGGAGACCCTGCAGAAGGAATTGCTGGAGCGCGCCCGCCTGCTACGGGACAAGCGTTCCCGCGTGATTGATACGTTGGAAGACTTTGAAGCCTTTTTTAAGAAGGAAGGCGGCGGCTTGGCCTGGGTGCATTGGGCGGGAACGCGTGTGGAGGAGGACGAAATGGCGAAACGGTTTGAAACCAGCATCCGTTGCATTCCATTTCCCGACCAGATTCCGGAAGCGGCCCGCGGCGAGGGTACGTGCATCCTGACGGGAAAACCGAGCCCCCAGCGAGTCTTGATGGCGAAAGCCTACTAACCCCCCCGCTGGTTCAATCGGTCGGTTGCGAAGGAGCCTGCACGGCAGGCTCCTGTTCTATTTCCGAAGCGGTTCGGGCGGCTTGCCTGCGGCGGCGAAGGGCTTCGGGGAGGGGACTG
>JAISGX010000045.1 GCA_031262805.1 Verrucomicrobiota bacterium
CGCCTCATCGATTTCGACGCCACCGAGTTTCCGCCGATTCCGCAGGGCACCCTCCCTTCCCCGCCGATTCCATCGGGCGGCGCGGATGACGTGGCGGCCATTCTGTTCACTTCCGGAACCACGGGAAGCCCCAAGGGGGTTATGGTCACATTCGGGAATATCCTGACCAACCTGCAGTCCGTCTGTGAACGGGTGCCGATTTTTCGGACGGACAGCCGGACCTTCGTTTTGCTGCCCTTTCACCACATTCTGCCGCTGGTGGGCTGCCTGTTGGCGCCTTTCTATTCCGGCGGGTCTCTCGTCGTGTCGCATTCCCTCGATCCGGCGGAAATGATCGCCACCATGAAACGCCACCAGATCACCCTACTGATCGGGGTGCCCCGGCTGTATGCCTTGTTCCGCAAGGCCATCATGGAAAACCTCAATCGCTCCGCAATCGGGCGCGGCCTTTACCGCCTTTCCGCCATGATTAACCGCCTCCCGGTCTCGCGCATCCTCTTGGCGCCCGTCCAACGCAAATTCGGCGGGCGTCTGCGGCAGATGGTCTGCGGAGGCGCTGCTCTGGATCATGAGGTGGCACGCGACCTGACGGTGTGTGGCTTCCAAATGCTGGAAGGCTACGGCATGACGGAGTGCGCCCCCATGATTGCCTTCCCCCGGCCGAGTGCCGTCCGGCTCGGCTCCTGCGGCAACCCCTGCTTGCCGGGTTCCATCAAAATTGAAGAAGGGGAAATCCTAGCCAAAGGCCCTCATGTTTTTCCGGGTTATTGGCAGAACCCGGAAGCTACGGCCGAAGCGCTCCAGGACGGCTGGCTCCATACCGGCGACCTCGGCTATCTGGACAACGATGAATACCTCTTCATCACCGGGCGAAAAAAAGAAATCATCGCCTTGCCCAACGGGAAAAAAGTCAATCCGGCGGAACTGGAGGACAAATTGGCGGCTCTCTCGCCGGACATCCGAGAAGTCGCTGTGACCTTCCGGGACAATCTCCTGCATGCGTTGATTTATCCTGTGGCGGGTCTGGAGGGGGATGTGCCTTCCAAACAGGCGGAATATTTCCGCTGGAAATTGCTGGACCCCTACAATCGGATGGCGCCGCAGACCAAAAAAATCACTCAACTGACCATCCTTCCGAATGAACTGCCCAAAACGCGTCTGGGCAAGATCAAACGGCACGAACTGGCCCAGTTGGCGGTCGGAACCGTCATTGCCGAGACCACGCCCAAGCTATCCACAAAGGAACTGGGCCCGGCCTATATGGCTTTCGAGCTGTTTCTGAAATCGGAAATGGACTGTGCTCGCATCTCTCCTTCCTCCCACTGGGAAATGGATCTGGCGCTGGATTCCCTTTCCCGCCTGAGCGTTCTGGTCTTTATTGAAAAAACATTCGGCGTCAAATTGCCGGAATCCGTTTTTATGGATTATCCAACCGTTGTGGAGCTGGCGAACTATGCCGACTCACAACGTTTGTTTTTCCGAAAAAACAATGAGGCTTGGAACCCGTTGACGCATGCCTCAGCAGAAGCATCGGATACCTCATTGGAATTGCCGCGCTCCGGCACGGTGCATGCTTTCCTGAAAAACGTCTTTGGGGTACTCCTCCGTCTGTGCTTCCGCGTCCGGCTGGAGGAACGTGGCAACGACCCCGGCGGCCAGCCGTGCCTCCTTGTCCCTAACCACCAATCCTATATCGATGCCTTATTTGTCTCCATGGCTCTAAAAGACAGTGTGCTTCACCGCACCTATTATTATGCCAAACGCAAACATGTCAAAGCGGGCTTCCTGACCTGGCTGGCGCGCAACTGCAATGTCATTGTGGTGGATGTGAACCACGACCTACAGTTGTCCCTCCAAAAGATCACCAAGGCCATCCGCAACGGGGGCAACCTGATCATCTTCCCTGAGGGGACCCGTTCCTACGACGGCCAACTGGGCGACTTCAAAACCACTTTTGCCGCTCTGGCCTTAAAGCTGAATGTACCGGTCATCCCCATTGCCATCAGCGGTGCCTACCGCGCACTGCCCCGCGGCAGACACTTGCCTCGATTTTTCACCAAAGTCACCGTCCGGTTCCTTCCGCCCATCCCGAACGAGGAGCGGACCGATGAAACCCGCCTGACGGAAGCCACCCGCAATGCCATTGCACGGAATTTGGTATAGATGCCGCCCGGCCGGATGTGAAAAAGCCACGCACCTCGGTGGGCATGGCGCACGGGATGGGCGCCCTTCCCGTTCAAGATCGAGCCCATCCTTCAAGGATGAAAAGCCGAATTAAAGGATTTCCAAGCGCCAGACCAGCGCCTGTTCCTCCGTCTCCAGATAGAAGGAAAGCCAATCCCCGGTTCCTTCCACTTTCCGGCTACGCACTTCCTCCTCTTCGCTCAACGCATATGGACAGGGCTGCCAGTCATATTGGTTGCCGTCCAGGAACGGCGGCGCACTTTTGATCTGGTATACCCGGCCATAGGACGTCAAGACACGCAACCGGTAGCGGCCGTTGGCCGTCCGGGTGAGATCCTCCGCACGGAAAACATCATCCGCCAGAAAAGGAATCGTCCCAGCCCGGTATTCATCTATATTGGTTTGCCCGTCGCCATCCGGATCCTCTCGGGGCTGTACATCGTGAATCGACGTGACGGCGGAATCGCCCAGCGCGGCAATCAGCTCCCGCTCCCAAGCATCCGAAAGGCCATCGCCGTCCAAATCCTCCCCGGCGGTCACGCGGATGGGATACAAGTCGCCCGGGTTGGAGACATCGGGAAGCACGGCGTTTTCCATGACGACCTGCTCGCCGCGCCAATCCACCACGTGGATGCTTACGGAATCGCCGAGCCGGGCGGCAACCGGGACATAAGGCGGCCTAGCACTACGGCCGTCATCCACCGGCACATATAGAACAAAATTCACTCCGGGGGCAATGGCGCCATCAATGGCATGCCGGGTCACCTCGTTGGTTCCGATGCGGAGAATCACCTCCGCTCCGTCCCGGTAGGGATTGCCGTACTCATCCCGCGCCTGGCCGTAATATACCACCATGGGCTGCGGAACAGCGGCAGGCACGGATTCCACTAGGCCTCCAAGCAGGGCGCCGATGCCTAGGACCGCCACAACGCGGAAACAGCCGGAAGCCGTGGCAGCATTCGACCTGAAACGGAGGCGTTGTTTTGTTTTCATCATCCATCCTTTACCGTCTGCGCGTGCGCTGTGCTTGCTGTGCATCATCTTCATGCTCCCGTTAATCGCCCGGATGGGAATATGTTTTGAAAAGTAGCTTGATGTCCGTCACCCCGGCGCCGTCCCGCGAGCCATCCGCTCGCACGGTGCCGTAAATGAAGCGTTCCATGGCTTCATCCGCATCGGAAAGCAAGGTCCGCCCCGGGATGATGAGGAGCCACTTGGTGTTCCACACGGAGCGGCCGACCAACCGTGAATTGCTACACAAGTCGGCCTCATTGAACTCTCCGCTGTCGTGATAGGCGCGCATGGAGGCATGCCGTCGGCGTTGGGCAAAGGAGCCCGAGAGCGAATCGAACAGTGGAATCCAATCCGGCTTGTTCAAATCTGCCCGGCCGATGTTGTATGGTAGCGGCAGGGCTTGGTCGAACACCTGCCAAGACCGGATGCCACGGCGATCGCGGGCCGGCGTGCGCATGAGGTCGTTGCCGACCGGCACCAGATAGATGCGCGGCTCATTGGCCAGGCCCGCGCCGGAGGTCTGGTTGGTGTTGAATGCCGTATTGTATCCGGTGAACCAAATGCCGACCGACCGGATCTTCGTGGCAATATGCGTGGCGTCATAGGCGTTGTCTCCGCCGGCCAGCGGCCTGCCGAAATAGTTCATGCCGGGCAGAATCCACGAGGAAAAGGGAATGACCAAGCCGGGTTCCCGATTGGTGGTGGATGAGAACGGAACGCAGTATTCCTTGAATTCCGGCAGGTCGTACAAATTGTCTACGCGGTAGGTTTCCAAGGCATTGCGCCAGGTTTCATCACTGGCGGCCGCAGGGGCGATACGGAGCAATTCCTGCCGCAGGGAAAGACGACTGGTTTCCGTTTCCGGGTTATTGAAGCCCATGCGGCTCTTCACCACGTCCCAATCGGCCTTCATGCGGGCCAAGGCATCCGCCAGGCCGGGATCGCCCTGGCTACCGGCCGTCAACGGCTGGCCATCTTGGATGCGCCCGAGGGAGCGTGCCTTCGCAATCTGCGTCAGGTAGTGGCTGGCGGCCGAATGGGTGGCGGCAGGATTGAGCAGGCCCGTTTCGTAGTCGTAGGCCTTTGCCGCGAGATAGACATAGCGGGCGGCCAATTCAAACAGCGCATTGTATTTCCGCAAGGCTTCATCCCGGAAAATACGGAAAAGCATGTCTGTGTAGCGGTCCTGCTGGATGCGCTGGGCCACCCGGGAGCGTTCGCGGGCGCGTTCGCTCATCAGCCGATCGCCCTTCTTGAGCACGGTGAAATAGGCTTGTTCCGCCGCGGCCATGGTGGTCATCTTCGCGAGCAGTTCATCGCGGGCCACATATTGTTCGTTCAACTTCGTCGTCAAATCCCTTGCGGCCGCCACAATGGTCCCCGCCAAGGCATTGGTCGTGATGGCATGCTCCAGCGAAAGGATCGTGTTCTTCATGCCGGTCACAGCGGCCTCCGAGGCATAGGCCAACGTTTCCGCACTGACCATGGCGATGCCCCACACGGTTTTACTGCCCACTTTAACCCCAGCTTCGGGAGCACGGGAGAGGATGCCGCCCAACACGGTGCCCACCACCGTGGGGATGGCTTCCGCTGCCGCGGAGCTCACCTCCTTTTCGATTTCCGCCGTGATCTTGGCAATCCTCTCCGCTGCCTCCAGCGCAATCTTGGTGTTGTTGATGGCCTTGTGGTAATAATCGATCGATTCCTGTTTATCGATTTCAAACTCGTTTTGGGTCTTCAGGGCGTTGAAAGCGGCATAGGCGGCATTCAATTCCACCATTTTGCCGCTGTATTCATCCGAGGAGCGGAGGAAGTCATAATAGGCGGCGGCAAAGTCGGTCAGCGCCGCCTGCACCTGCCCTTCCGCAGGACGGCGGCCGGTCCACGCCGGATCCTTGATCTGTAGCCCCTGTTCATTGATATATGTGGTGATGGTGACTGGATTGTTCGTCGTCCAGCCATAGGAGCCATCGGCGTTGAAGGACACGGCATACACCCGGGAGGTCACGCGCACGCCTCCCACGGGCGCCAAGCCCAGGGAATCATCCAAATCCAGAATCTGGTAGTTCATCAAATCGGGTCCGTCATATCCTTGCGGATAGGTTTTTCCCACGCCAACATCATCCGTAAACGGATAACCGAAAATTTCGATGAGCTGGTTGTTGTAGGAAATGTCGGACTCCGCCGCGATGGCGGTGAAATCTGTAACCGAATCGGATTGTTCCCGCAGACGCTGGGTGCAGCCTTGGGCAAATGCAAAGGCCGTATGGGCGTTCTGAAGGGCGCTCAAGGCGCGCTCATACACCTGCTCGAAATGCGTCTTTCCATTGTCGATTTCCGTGGCGCTGATGTCGAACGGGATGGCATCTTTGTCGAGCCCGAGGGGACTCAGGCCCAGATCCACCTGATCCAACTGGGTTTGAATGTCTTGCAGGGTCACGGTAATTTCATCCAGCTCGGGAACCGTTCGCCGGTCGATGATATACAAGCCCTCCGCCGGATGGTCCGCCCCACCTAATTGGGTCAGGTTGGTCACGGCGTCAATCAATAAGGAATTGCCGACCACCCAGTCGAAATAGGCGCCCTGCCCGGCGCGAGACGCCCAGCCGTCCACACCCCACTGCCGGTTGGTGTCGGAATCGTTGTAAAACGTCCAAGTGGCGGCGTCCACCCCCTGCATTTGATAATCCCGGCGATAGGTACGGCTGAGAATTTCCGCACCGGTTCTGGCCTTGGCCGCCGCCGCTTCTGCAAATTTCTGTTCGTCAAAGAAATCAGAGGAAACGGCGGCATTCCCCACCATGGTGGCGCCGGGAATGGTGTTCCAGCCAAAATCCGGATAGGCCAACAGGCGGTAGAAGCCGTCGAGGGCGCTCAGATAATGTCCCCATGCATCGCCATGGCCCTGGGGATAGGCCCCTTTGGCATCCTCGGCGCTGATGATGCCCGTTGTATTGGTGGGATTGCCCTTGATGTTGTAGCTGGCGGCATAGGCCACTTCGCCGCCGTCAATACCCCGGGTGTAGTTCCACATCAGGCGGTTGAAGACTGGAGTGAGCGTCACGCCGGGCTGGGTGGAAGCATCCCGACCCCGGAGCAACGCCAACTCTTCCTCCAGGAGGTTGGGCATTTGGTTCATAAAGGAGAACAAGGAAGAGGCCATCGCCCCGTAGTGTTCGAACCAGCCGGTGTCGGTGCCGAAGCCGATTGTGGGATCCATGGCGTCGGCATAGGCTTCGTTGCCGAGCAACATGTACAAATCACACAAGCGGCTGGCGGCAAACAACAGTGAATCATTGCTGTTTGAGTCGTCCAACCCCGCCGTCAGGGTCAGGGACAGGGCACGCTCCAAAACGGTCTGATAAATCTGGATCAGGCCGGCACTGTCGGCGGCTTCGGCATTCAACGCCACAGGGCCTTCATAGGGCGCCCCGGCCTGGGAAATCATGCTGACGACCAACCCGGGGGAATGGTTGACCATGTCCTGCAGGCGCTGCTCGTAGGGATTGATGCCGTTCATGACACGCTGGATCCAGCCGGGCGCCAAGTTCGATACCCAGCGGCTCCAATTGGTTCCCGTGGGGCCTAGGCCGTCCGCCCGACGGTAGCGGACGGCAAAATAGTGATCGGAGAGCATAAATTGCCCGCCTCCTTCAATGTTGACGCCCGGCGCCCCATTGGTGGTCCCCGAGCCGTACGGCGTCCACTGTTCATACGGCGTGGAGGGAACGCCTCCCGCCTCCGGATCCGCCCATCGCCATTCAAACTCATAGCGGGCGCTTTGCCCGCCGAAATCGAGCGGATAGCGGAGGGATAATTTTTCATCCAGTGCATTATCGGATTCGATGACATCCAGATACTGTGAACTGAAGAGTTCGGGCACGACTTTCAGGATGGACAAACTGACCGGCAGAGCGGGCGGCACCTGTTGCGGATCCCGGTTATTGTTAAAGGCCAACGTGACATATCCGACAGCATTGGATTGTGCGCTGATGGCGGAACTCAAGGCCGCACCGGCAATGGCTTGGTCGGGCACAATTCGTGTGGGTTCCGTGGGGAGACGCCCCAAGGCCGCCATCCAGGTGGCCTGGGCGGCCTGGGAAAGGTTCGTTCCCATGTTCTGCACCTCCAGAAGATCCTGTCCCTCCAGCCAGTTCGGCAGAACATACGGCGTGCCCGTCAACGGGGTATACAATTCACCAATCAAGACCAGTTGGCCGCCGCTGCCGCGGTCGGGGTCGAAATATAACCGGGAGCGTAGCGACGGCGAGACGCCATCAAAGACATACCGTGGGCCAGTCCAATCCCGGCGCGCCAGTTGGAGGGCTTCCAGTTCCTGAATCACGGAAAAATCCAGATCCGCGGCGTGGGCCACCACCGGATCAAAAAGATCCACGCTCTTTCCGTAGCCATTGGTTTGGGCCTGCTCATAGACCAGCTCCACACTGAGCTGGTTCCAGATGTCCGGCAGGCCGCCGCTGGCGGTCGTGAGGGTCTG
The DNA here is from genome assembly GCA_031262805.1 of Verrucomicrobiota bacterium. Lineage (GTDB taxonomy): Bacteria > Verrucomicrobiota > Kiritimatiellia > CAIQIC01 > Lenti-01 > JAISGX01. The sequence continues at coordinate 7,697 of JAISGX010000045.1, forward strand.
GACAATGTACAGCTCGGGAACGGTCTGCGGCCAGGTGATGTCATAGACCACATCCTGCGGAATTCCTTGGCTCCCGCCCGCCGTATAGGTCGTGGGCAACCAAGGTAGCTCCGTTCCGGTCGCGGGCGGTGAACTCAATGCTGGAAACGCAAACGCATCCTGCATGGCATAATAAAACCGCATGCCCGCATTGGTGGCGCCGCCATCGTTTCCAGCGGCTTTGGCCCACCAATCCTGCTTGCGATCCTCCCAGGCGGGGCCCCAGGCGGCCGTCGTGTTTTCGCAGCCTGGATAGGCCTCCAACGGCATCGGCGGAGAAATGACGCCGCCAGCCTTCACCGCATACCGAAAACCATACTGTTCATTGGTCTGCACCACACGGTACACCCACATCAGAGGACGGCCCGTCTCCGGCCGAACGTCGTCCACAAGGACAAATGGTTCGCTGGCGCCGCCCGGTGTGTTCAAATCGTTGCGCAGGGCATAGGCCCGGCCGTTCCACATCACGGCGTGTTCCTCATTCGGATTATAGCCCGGTCGGGTTTTGTCGTTTTGGATATACAACGATGGAACATACATGGCGTTGGTTCCACTACCCTGCCCGCTTGCAATGACGATCTCCTGCGTTTCAGCAGGCCACCGCACGTCATACCGTTGCACCAAGGAAGGATAATACACCTCTTCCGGCAGGTCCGGGTTGGAGGATGGCTGTGCCCACCAGACTTCCATTTGGTTAGTGTTCACCGCAAACAGATAGGATTCTCGGGATGGCTCGGCAACCGTGGGATACCGGTAGCGGTTCACATTATACGCCGGACCGGAATACAGATATCCTGGAAATTCCACCGACACCCCTCCGCCGCTGTTTTCGAGTTGGAACGTGGAGAGCCACACAGGCCGACCATGAAACCGGCCATAGCCGCCGGTGAGCCAGTTGCGGATCAAATGGCCTTTCCCTTCGTCCAAATTGAAGGCCGCGGCCAGCCCATCGGCCCCTTCCTTCACCGGCGTCCGCATGTCGCGCTGGATCTCGGCGGCGTCGCGGGCCACATTCCAGAGCCGGACTTCATCGATTCGCCCTGCAAAATAGGCATCGGTCGCGGTGGAATGGGCCAGCAGAAGCGGACGCTCCAGCGTGCTGACCGTGGAAGTGGCGGCCAGCGTGGTGCGCAGGATGCCGTCCACATACAACAGGATGCGCTCGCCGTCATACACCCCCGCCAGGTGGTGCCATTGGTGCAAGTCGGCACCTAGCGGCAACGTATAGGAGGCGGTTCCCGCATGGGTCCGGAAATAGACCGAGGCCGCCGAGCCGAAGCCCAGTTCCCAATCCTTGGGAGAGGCCGCTTCTGGTCCGGCCGTATGAGAGACCACCGGGCCTTCCTGCCTGTCCAGCCGCCGGGTGCGGTAAGCCCAAGCCTCCACGGTGACCCCGGAGGCTCCGTGGAACGAGGCATCCAAGGAAGCCTCCACATACGCGCCGTTGCCATCGAAATACAGGGCGTGGTTCTGGCGGGCATAGGGAAGCAGTTCCTCGCCGATCAGCCAAGGGGAAGCCGTCTGGTCATACTCGTGCGGATCGTTGTGCTTCACCGCCCGCAAGGCGTCAAACCAGATGTTGTCGCTACTGTTGTACTGCACCAGGGCATATCCCTCCGCAGAGAAGGAGAAGGTCCGGCCGTCGTCGGAAATATTCGCCACATTGGCCGGCTCCTTGTTCGCCAGCTGAGCCGGGAGCGAGGTTGGCAGAAGGACCGCAGGCGTGTCCGTCGCGGGATCGTCCCCCAACACCACCCGGATGGCATCCACCGGCCAATCCAGATGGTACCAATCCACTTCAAACGGCCAAGCCACCCCGCGTGAATCCAGGTGCTGCCAATAAATTTCCACATTCCACGGCTCGTCAATCGTCTTCTTGATGCCATACACCCAGTTGTATTTCGGGCCGTCCGATTTCATCACCAATACGCGGTTTTCACTGCCCCCGCCCGCGGTGACATCCGGAATCAAGTCGTCCACTCCATAATAATGGTCGTTTGGGAGCAGGCGGGTGCCAATGTCGGCCTGAATGTTTTCGATGGTCGGCGGCAACACCTGGACCGGCTGCACGCCGAGCGATGTGGTGAAATTGCCGTCCACATAATATTCCAGCAGGAAAATG
>JAISGX010000022.1 GCA_031262805.1 Verrucomicrobiota bacterium
CAGGCCGGTCATGGGCTATATGACGGGACTGCCCCGACTGCCCGTCCATTTCTCCGAAATGGCCTTTGCCCCCGGCGCCATTGCCGACCACCTCACTTCATGCGCTGGCATGCTGCCCGATCCCTGCGCCAACCAAAGCACGGTGTGGGATTGGCTCGCGCTCGGCGCCACCGCCACCTATGGAACCGTTTCCGAACCCTGCGCATTTGAAGCCAAATTCCCGGACCCGCGAATCTACTTCTGGTATTCCCGCGGCTTCACGGCGGGGGAGGTCCTGGCCATGTCCGTGCGGAATCCGTATCAAGGCATCTGGGTGGGCGACCCGTTGGCCGCGCCCTTTGCCGCACCGCCATCCGTGCGCATTCTCTCGCCTGAGCCCCATCTGGAACAGGACGGCACCATTGTCTTGCGAATAGCGGTGGCAGCCCACGAACACGGCGCACCGCCGGTCTATCTGGACCTCTATGTGGACGGACGACATTATACGCCGGTCACCCGGCCGCTGCCCCCGACGGGCAACGACCTAGTGGTGCAGATCGGCACGAATGTCTTCAGCTACACCGTAGCACCCGGCGAAGAACTCGCCGCCGCCGCCGCAGGGTTGGCATGGGCCATCAATCATGACGGCCGGGGCCGTTTCACCGCCGCCGCCCACTCCGACAGGGTGGACATCGCCGTGCGAAATCCGTTGGATGAACATGACGCACCGCTCGCCATTTCCGCGCATGCGGAAAAAGGGTTCGCCAAAAGCCTGAACATCGGCGTGTCCGCCGCCGCCAAACAGCTGGAACCTGCAGAAGACGGCATCGGACGGGCGGGTCTGACCCTTCATTTGGGCAGTAGCCGGTCTTATGAGTTCGATTATCCGGTGGATGTGACCGGCTTTGAACCGGGGGAGCACACGTTTTCCTTCGTTGTCCGCGACGGAACCGCCATGCAATGCCAGTCGCAAACCAACTGGTCCTTCCAGATTCCTTCACGTCCATGAAGCCTGCCCGTCGGCGCCTTCCTTTTTCCGGCGGGCAGATAAAACGTTCCAATAAATCCGGCGGCCGGGACTTCCCTCATGGGGGACGGTTTGCTAGGCTGTCGAAATTCATATCAATAGAGGAGAATTCATGAAAGTCTTGATTGCCGACAAAATGTCAAAATCCGCCGTTTCCGCCCTAGAAGCCATGGGGCACACCGTTATTTCCAATCCGGATCTCAAGGCGGAGGACCTGCCGGGGGCCATTGGCGATGCCGAAGTCCTGATTGTCCGTTCCACGAAAGTGAATGCCGCCGCCATTGAGGCCGGAACGAATCTCTCTTTGATCATCCGCGCAGGCGCCGGGGTGAACACCATCGATTTGGCCAAAGCTTCGGAATACGGCATTCATGTCACCAACTGCCCCGGTAAAAACACGGAGGCGGTGGCGGAATTGGCCATCGGCCTGATGCTGGCCGCCGATCGCCGTATCCCAAATGCAACCGCCGATCTGCGGGCCGGCCAATGGCGCAAAAAAGAATATGGAAAAGCCGCTGGCCTCCGCGGGCGCACCATCGGCATCTTGGGCCTCGGCTCCATCGGCAAGGCCGTGGCTCGCCGCGCCAAGGCACTGGAAATGAATGTGGTGGCCTGGTCCCGTTCCCTGACGCCCGAGATGGCCAAGGAACTGGGCATCGGCTTCTGCGCCTCCCCCATCGACGTCGCCAAGGCGGCGGATGTCATCAGCCTGCATTTGGCGGCCAAACCGGAAACCACCCACATGGTCAATGCGGACTTCCTGGATCAAATGAAGTCCGGCGCCATCTTGGTGAATACGGCACGCGGCGAAATTGTGGACTGGGAGGCCCTCCAGAAAGCCATCCCCGGAAAGCAACTGCGCGTGGCATCGGATGTGTTCGCCGCCGAACCCGCAGGAGGCGAAGCCCCCTTTGAGCAAACCGCCCTCGCCGGCATGCTGGAGGCCTGCACCCCGCACATCGGCGCCTCCACCGACCAAGCCTCCGAGGCCATCGCCGCGGAAGCCGTCCGGATTGTGAAGGTGTTCCAGGAAACCGGTACGCCGCCGAATGTGGTGAACATCCGGAAGAAGACGGTGGCCGTCATCAATCTTGTCGTCCGCCACTTCAACAAGGTCGGTGTGATCGCCGGCGTGCTGGATATTCTGCGCACCGCCAGCATCAACGTCGAAGAAATGGAAAACCTGATTTTCGAAGGCGGCACGGCCGCATGCTGCACGCTGAAGCTGGATAAACAACCGGACAACGACGTGTTGGCGCAAATCCGCGCCTCTGGCAATGTCATCTCAGCCGCATTGAAGTAGGCCGCCATGAAACGGATCTGCGCGGCAGTCTGGATCTTCATGGGTTGGCTGGCCCTGGCTTGGGCCGCCCAATCCACCCTCAACGATCCCGCGCAGATCCAGCGCGAAGCCTATATCAACTTGGCCCAGGGCGACCGTAGTCTGGATAACGACCGCCTGGAGGAGGCCTTGGCCTATTATCAGGCCGCCCGGGACGGGTATGTGCAGATCGAGACGGACTTTCCCACTTGGGAACCGCGCGTGATCTATTACCGGAAAGCCTATTGCGACACCCAAATCGACGATATCGAGCGGCGTCTGTCCGGCGAAATGGAAGAGGAATCCGCCCAGCTCAACTCCATGGACACGTATAGCCCGGCGCCGGTCGCCACGCCCGCCGTGGATTTTTATGCCCCACAATCCTATGGCCGTGGAGTGGTCCACGAGATTCGAGAAGATTTGGCGCAACCCCCGACATCCATGGATGCGCCGGAAATGGAAACCGCTTCCCTGGCGGCGGAGTTGAGCAAGTTGCTGACGGAAGTGGCGGAACTGCGCCCCCTGCAAGCACAATTGGAAAAAGAAAAATCGCGCTCCGACAAATTATCCGTTGAACTGGAACTGGCCACCTTGCAGTTGGATCGGCTGAAAACCGGCCTGGCCGCTCCGGAAGGAGAGAATGGCGAAGCCTTCTCCTCCGCCGCAGACTATGCCGCCATGGAGAACCAGTTCCAGCAACTTCAGCAGGAACTGGAAGCCGCAAAAAAGGAAGGGAAACGGAAAAAGGCCTTGGCGGACAAGGAAGCCAAAGCCGAAATCAAGCAACTGAAGGGAGAAAAAAAGGCCCTTGAGGCGGAGGTCCAAACCCTGCAGGCGCGCTTGCAGGAAATGGAGGCATCGGTTCATGCCCGAGCCGATGAGGAAAGCACATTGAATGCGTTGGAAAAGGAAGTCCAGAACCTTCGCCCTCTTGTCCGCCAACTGAATGAGCAGCAGGCCCAGAATGATCAGCTGGCGGAACAATTGGCCGCTGCCACTCAGCAGCTGCAGGACCTTGAGCGGCAGTCTTCCCGGATGGAAGAGGCGGAAAAAGCAGGATGGGATGCCGAGCGGAAAATATTGGAAAAACAGAATAAAAAGCTCCAAGCGGATAAAAAGAAGACGGACAAGACCCTCGCCACCCAAAAACAGCAACTGGTGGAACTGGATGATCTTCGCCGAGAAATCAAGGTCCTACGGCCTCTTCAAACCGAGCTGGATGCCCAGCGGATGTTGAACAATCAACGGGAAAAAGAGCTGGAGGATGCCCACCGGCAACTGGCCGAAATGCAAACGCAGCTGGCCGGGCAACAGGTCATGGACGCAAGGCTGGCCGACCTCCAGCAGGAGGCGGACCGCCTCCAAACGGAAAAGGCGGAGTGGGAAACACAACGGGAAGCCCTGCTTCAGAAAAAAGCGGAAGCCGAGCTCCTCCAAACGCAAGCTGGCGAACAGCGCGTTTTGATCGACCAACTGAGCCAAGAGCTGGAAGAGGCCAACCGCCGACTGGCCGATCTGCAGGAGCAGACGACCGAACAACAGCAAGAATTGGATGCCGCCGCAGAACTCCGGGAAAAACATGCCGCGCTTGTGGAAGAATCACACCATCTTCAATCCGCCCTGGCCGAAATGGAACTTCAGCGAAAAGAACTGGAGGCCGAACAATCCGACCTCCTAGAGAAACTCGCCGCCAAATCGGATGCGGAACAACAGGTCCGATTGGAGCTGGCCGAAAGAACCCGCCAGTTGGTCGGCTTGAGTGTCTTGGAACGAGAAGTAGACACCCTCCGCCAAGCCAATGTCCACTTGGCCCGGGAGCTCGAGGCCGCCAACCAGCCATTGGCGCAACTCGAACAGCGGGGCGACACGTTGCAACCATCGCTTCAAACGAAGGACCTTTCCGCCGTTCCGGTTCCGTCGGCGTCCTCCTCCGGAGAAGAGGAGCTTGCGGTTTCGGACGAAGCGGACGCCAGCGCCCTCCCCATCATCCTGCCGGAAGGGGTCGAAAATGCCCCGGCACCGGCGAAAGCAGGTGCATCCAGTTTCGCCGCCATTACGGCCGCCCGGCAACGCCTCCAAATGGGGGACAACCACGGCGCTTTGGAAGCCGCCACGGAGGCGCTGCAGACGTTCCCCGGCGACTTGATGTTGCTGAACCTACAGGCAACGGCTTTGATGAAGCTCCAACGGTATCCGGAAGCCGCCAACCTGTTTGTTTCCTTGGCCCGGCACCATCCGAAGAATGCAGACATCCAAGCCAGTCTGGGCGCCGCCCTGATGGGTGTCCACATGTATGAAGAGGCCAGGGAAACCCTAGAGCGTGCCGTGCGGCTGGACAAGAATGTCGGCGGAGAAGCCTATTACAACCTCGCCACCCTGTATGCGCTGATTGATCCGATTGACCTGAAGGCCGCCCGGACCTATTATCAACAAGCCCTTCGATTGGGCATTCCGCCGTCCGCCGCGCTGGAACACGTTCTTCAAAAATAAGCTCATCCCAACCCAAACGAGGATGCCATGAATAGACTCCTTTTTGTTTTTCTTTCCATCGGATTCCTTGCCGGTTTGAACACGCGTGCCAATCCGATGGAGCTCGCCGCCCAACTGCAAACCGAAGCCTACGTGTATGTGGTGCAGGCCGATCAAAGCCTAGCGGACGGACGCCTGGAAGAAGCGATGGAGAATTATCAGGCGGCGCGGGAGGCCTATCGACGCCTGTCCATTGAATTCCCCTCTTGGGAACCCCGGATCATCCAATATCGAAAGACCTATTGCGACAATCAGATTGCGGAAATCGGCCGCCGGATCGGTGAACGGGCCGTGGCACGGCCACCGCTGTCCACCCCGGCCACGGTCGTGGCTTCCATTCCCCGGCCCGCTCCGAGCGCCCCCCCCTCCCCCGTTGTGCCTGACCGGTCGGGTGAAATTCACTATTACCAATCCAAAATCAATGAACTGGAGTCGGAGCGGTTGGCCGCCGAAGGACTTCAGGACCAGTTGGCGGAAACCGTGAATGAAAACCGCCTCCTCCAGCAGCAACTGGAAGAAGCGCGACATCAACTGGAGCAACGCACTCATGTGGAGGAATCCACGGTGGCGGTCCTCCGGGCGGAAGTGGCGGAAAAAGATGCTCTCCTCCAGGCTCAGCAGAGCCAGTTGGCATTGAAACAGGAACAGGATTTGGCGTTGAATGACATGGAAGCCAGGGTGAACAGCCTCCGAATGGAAAACACCGGGTTGCGGCAACAGCTGGCCTCCTTCCAGGTTGAGCTGGATGAAGCGGTGGTCCGAGCCGAGCAGGCGGAATACCTGTTGAGGGAGGCGGAAGAACAGCATCAACAGGCGCTACAAAACCACTCATCCACACCTGCGCCTTCCGCCATGGAGTCTCCGCAGAACGCCTCGTCTTCTCCTCCGCCGCCTGCGTCGACCGCGCAGGCGCGCCCCACCGCCACAGCCGCTCCCGCTCCAGCCGCCAGCGCCTCCGCGACACCGGTGCCTGTTCCCAGTGGAAAAAATGTCGTGGATTTCGTGCGCCAGCTCCTGCACGAAGGACGCAATGAAGAAGCCTTGGCCACCGTCCAACAGGCCCGAGAGCAGATTCCCGCGGACCTGCCTCTGACATTGACCGAAGGAATCTGCCTGATCCGCCTGCAGCGTTATCATGAAGCGTCCACCCTTCTTCTGGACCTAGCCCGCCTCAATCCCCGGAATGCCGAAGTCCATGCCAATCTCGGGGCGGCCATGATGGGCGCCGAACTCTATACGGAAGCCCGGGAAAATCTGCAAAAAGCCATCCGGCTGGATAAGAACATCGGAGCGGAATATTATTTCAATTTGGCCCAACTGTACGCGTTTATCGAGCCGGTGAATCTGCGGCAGGCCCGGAAATTTTACAAGCAGGCCCTGGATTATGGCCTGACGGCGGATCCCCAGCTGGAAGAAGCTTTGAACGCCCCCACGCCTCCATAGGAGACCTTGCCGCAAGAGCCTTGGATGCCCTCCGCTCCAGCAGGGCGCCTTATTCCACATGGATTTCCCGGATGGCAGGAGGCGCATCTCCTGCATTCGGGAAGAGTATCCACAGGTAATTCAGGCGAACCGGTCCATTGGTGAGGGGCAACACCAGCTCCTCCCAAGCCTCTGCGTCCAGACTGTACAGCAACTGCGGGACAGCCTCCGTGCCTTCGTATTCCACTTGAACCGAATGGACATCCCTTGCCGGATCATACACCAGAGCAAGCCAAGCGCCTTCGGCATTGGCGCTTTGCCAGAGGGTCTGCATATCTCCATCCACCGCATGCCAGCCAGCCGTTGGCTGGCGGTGCTCGTCATCCGCCAACACCTCTACGATGCGGGAGGTCCATGCTCCATCCTCCACGGCGGCGCGGCGGGACGACGGAGCGGTGAGGAAAAAGGCGAAATGATCAAATGCCCCGACATACCCGCCTGAGCCTGTGGAAACCATCTCCACCTGGACGGTATGAATGCCGGTGGCGGGGATGGAAATACCCGTTTTCTGCACGGTTTGATAGGCATCCCAAGCCCTCGTGTCGGGCACCGCCAGAATCCCGGTTTTATCCTCGCCATCCAACCGGACCCGGAACTGCCCTCCCGTACCCACACCGGCCACCCGGACATCCAGCCGGTAGGTCCCGCCGGAGGTGACATTCACGGTATAGTTCAGCCATTCGCCGCTCAGCGTCCAACCCACCGTGTGGTTGTTGCCCGCGTTTTGGTCCACAGACACATCCACCGCCTCGTCCACCCGGTAGGCTTTGCCCAAATTTTCCGCCGTGGTGTCGGAATACGC
>JAISGX010000053.1 GCA_031262805.1 Verrucomicrobiota bacterium
GAACGAAGACGCAACGCCTCGCGCTCACTATACTGCATACCTTGCATTCGCTGAACAAAGAACGCCTCGTCCCCCAGCGGATCCCGGTTGATCCATCTTCCGAGTTCGGGGTTGTAGAATCTATAGCCGTAGTAGTTCATGGCGGTGGGTTCATCGTATTCCTTGGTGCTGAACTGGTATCGGGAATCGAAGGGGCCTTCTTTGAGCAGGACCTCGCCGAAGGGGCTATAGGTGTAGCTCGCCAGTGGAATCTGTTGGCTTGAACTGATTTGCACGATGTTTCCGTTGAAGTCGTAGTGGTAGAATACCGCTTCCGCTTCTCGCGTCGAGGACAAAAGGCCTCTGTTATGCGACATTGCCCGATGGTGATCCGGATGTCTGTATTTTTCGTCACAACGCGGCCGCGAAGAGCTGGAAAGCGGTCGTGTTCCGATGAGGCCTTATCCGCGCCGTTCCGCACGGATATAATATTGCGCCCCCAATGGCAGACAGCCAAACCATTTCTCCATCGTCATCAGCTTCCGGGGAAAAAACCAGTTTGGGAAAAAGTTGATGAATCGCCTCGTCACCACTTCAAATCCCGTCCGCCGGAGCAAGCCCACCGCCTCCCCTGAGCGCAACAAGATGGCATCTTTGTCGAAAGGACAGCGCTTGACGATATATTGAGTCAACGGGTTCAGGGGATTGTGCTCGAAAACATACAACGCGCCGCTAGGTTTCAGAACCCGACGGCACTCCCGCAACAACGCCTCCTGACTCTTCGGCGGCACATGGTGCATCACCACGCAAAAGGCCACGACATCGAACAGACCATCTCCAAACGGCAAGCGCTCCCCGTCGTATCTCTGAAAATGGGAAAAAGGCAATTGCCTCTTTTGGGCCTCTTCCACGCTCTGCCCCGACACCTCGATGCCATCCATCCGAATCGTGGCGTTGCGACCCGCTCCGCCAAATCCCTCAAGATCAGGACCTCCAGCATCCTAGTTCCGCACCCCACGTCCAGCAATCGCCACTCGCCCCAGGCGGACTCCGGCATCGTTTTCTCTACGACAATCCGTGCCTTCTGCGCCGCAAAATAGTCCGCCGCAAACCCGTTCGTCTTCAGCTGGCCGCTCAAGATGGCGTGACAGTCCCGCACGAACTGGTCGAAGTCGGTCGCCGGAGGAGTGGATTTGTTATCGTTTGTCTTCAATGGAATTCTGGAATTTACTGTGCCAAACCCCATCGAACCCAGCAAGTCTTCTTTTGAACGGTCGTGCGCCCCTTAATTCTTGACAAATCGGGACCGCCAAGCTACCCTTTCGCCCGTGAACATTGGCGAATCCGAGTTTCCTTTGATCGAACCCTCCCGCCGGAAACCCTTGGATGCTTGGTTGAATGCCTTGTTCTGGGCCATCGCGCTATGCACCCTCCTGATTTCCTGTTGGGCCCATCGGCTGGCCGGCTTCACCTTTCCAAACCCTTGGAACGACGAGCCTTGGATGCTGTGGGGGGCCATTTTCTTCCTGCAGCACAACACCCCCTTTTCCGATTTCATCAACCTAGAGCGACCCGTCTTCGCTTTCCCTGCCTACGGCACGGCCTTGGGCTTGCTATTCAAGGCGACAGGCGTCTCCTTTTCCCTCGCCCGCTGGACGTCTTGGGTCGGCACTATGCTGGCCTATCTCGCGCTACTGCGCATCGTCCGGCGCCATCCCTTTCCGCGCATCGCCGCCGGTACGGTGTCCCTCTTCTTCCTCGGATCCGCCGCCGTGATCGCTGGCAACATGGTCCGGCCGGAAGCCGTTGTCTTGATGCTGGCGGCCGTCTCCTTTTCCCTACTGACCGACCGGAAGGACTGGAAAGGGCTCGCCCTTTCCGCTTGTTGCGGAATTTTCCACATCGCAGGCCTTTTCTTTTTTCTGGCCGCATTCGGCACTGTGGTAGCTCGGGCGTTGCGCCTGCACCGATTTCCGCCCCGGCCGCGCCTCACCGACTGGCTATTCATCGCCGCCATCGCCACCTTGATTCTCCTCCATGGAGCGGTGATCCTGACTCATTGGGACGTCTATCTGCTGGACACCCTGACCAATGTGCAGGTGGACAATCCAAGCAACGCGGTCGGGCGCCTCCTGTTTTCACCCATGACGCCATGGTATGCCATGGCCGCCGGACTCGCCCTGTTCTTTTTCTGGAGAAATCCGGATCACCTGCCTTGGATCGCCTTCGGCGGTGCCTGCCTGCTCATCCCCGCGTTCCGGCTACAAATGTGGTACGACATCTATCGGCAAATGGGCTTGATGATGATGACGCTCACAATCCCTCTCCTGGCATGGGAGATCTCCACCTAGATCGTCCGCCGGAGACCTGGCATGCCGGTTCTGATTGCCAAATCGGCCTGCTCCGCCGCCTATTTGATCGCTCTATCCCTCCTCCTAGTTTTCTGCTACCGGGACGGCCGGATTACGGGACCCAACCACTATCCGCAAAAGTTGGAGTGGGGCTGGGGCATGAAGTTCGACGAGGCTGACTATATGCAAGCGGCGGACATCGAGGCCATTGAACAGGCGCTGCGGCCCTATGCCACCCAAACCAAAACCTACCGCATCATGTTCATGCCCGATGCCGACGCGCTCTTCTGCTACGGTCGGTTTCCCTCCAATGTGGTGCCCTATCAACCCATCTGGACCGACATCCCGCCCGACCTCTTTCTATTCCGCCAATCCCGCCACTACCCCGACTGGTGGAGAACCCAATATGTCGAAGCCGCGGCCCTTCGGTACCAGATCACCCTCGACCAACCGTTTTATTCCCGAGATGGCACCGAAGCTTGGTATCTGATCGATCCCGCCCAACCCCTCGCGACCAAGGCCACCGGGCTCCAGCCTTGACCTAGGCTAGCCCTTAAACTAGTATCCCCAGTGACGACACACGATATAGGCAGATGAAATGGATCGGCAAGAAAAGCGTTTCGCGGTTTTAGGTGCCAATGGATATCTTGGACGCCACTTGGCCTTCCATCTGCACACTGCGGGACATTCCATCACCAGCTACGACCTGCAGCCCTCCGGCTCCCTGGAAGCTATCCCCTACCGCCCTCTGGATGTCGTCGATGCCACCGCCTGGAAATCCATCGACACGGACATCGATGCCTTCTTCGTTTTTTCCGGTCTGACGGGCACCCATCAGGGCTTCGACGATTATGCGCGTTATCTCGCCATCAATGAACTGGGGTTGTTGCACCTGCTCGATCTTCTGCGGCGGCGTGACCACAAGCCCCGGATTGTGTTCCCCTCCTCACGGCTGGTCTACCGCGGAAGGCCCGAACCGCTGACGGAAGAAGCGCCCAAGGAAAGCAAAACGCTCTATGCCGCCAACAAGCTGGCCGCTGAAGGCTTTCTCCAAGCCTATCATGCTGCCTTCGGCATCCCCTATACGATCTTCCGGAT
>JAISGX010000034.1 GCA_031262805.1 Verrucomicrobiota bacterium
ATCCGCACGTTGTTGCTGACGTTCTTCTATCGCCAGATGCCCCAGCTGATTGAGCAGGGATATCTCTATATCGCCCAGCCGCCGCTTTATAAGATCAAGCGCAAGAAACAGGAACGCTATATCGACAACGACCGCCACCTTTCGCAGGTGCTGATCGAACTCGGTATGGAGGAAGTGAAGCTGTTGGATTTGAACGGCGCCGTGTTGCTCGAAGGCGTCCGCCTAGGCGAGGTGCTGAAGGTGCTGGAGGAAGTGGAGCACATTGCCGAGGCCGTGGCTCGCAAGAACATCGATTTCAATGATTATGTGCGTCGCTACGATGCCGAAAACAACCGGCTTCCGCTCTACCGCGTCCGCATCCTGCCGCCCGGCGGAAAGGTGGAGGACCAGGAAATCCACCTCGCTTTCACCGACGAGGAAATGCGCCGGATTCGCGAAGAAGCCGAATCCCGGATGGGCGTACTGGACCCCTCCCAATTCAAGTGGGATGAACTCCACATTGCGCCCGGCCTGGTCAAGCAGTTTGCCCAGTTGCAGGCCAAGGGCTTCGGAATCGACGCGCTGTTGCGCCGGGAGCAGCCGCTGTTTGAAGCGGATGTCGACGGCAAAAAAGTCATGATTCATGCCTTGGGAGATGTGCTTTCTCTTGTTCGCGAGGTCGGCCGCCGCGGCCTCGGCATTCAGCGCTACAAAGGCCTGGGTGAAATGAATCCGGACCAGTTGTGGGAAACCACGCTGGAGCCGACCAAACGCAAGCTCCTTCAGGTGAACTTGGAGGATGCCATTCGCGCCGACCAGACGTTCACCATCCTGATGGGTGACGAAGTGGAACCCCGCCGCGATTTCATCAAAGAGAACGCGCTGAATGTCCGCAATCTGGACATTTAGGCGCACTCGCACGGAAGAAGCCCGGCCCTCTGCGCCCAGCTTTTGCCGGGCGCCGTGCCGCGTGGTTTGGAACCGTTTTTCGTCCTTCCGGCGCGGCGGAAATGGCTGTTTGGAGGCGCCGATATTTTATGGTTTTCGGGCGGTTGTTTCTCGACGTTTGGCGCGAAAACCTGTTTAATTGATGAGAAATGCGGTGGCATGCCACCCGTGGGACGAATCCGCCTTTTTGGATGAAACAAAAGGATGGGGTCGGTCCTGAATTTGGAAGCTAAGGAAATAGAATGAGCGACGACATCACCAAGCCATCCGACAGCCCGGCGCCCCCGCCGGTGGCCCCTCAAAATGCACTCGACCGCATTGAGCGCATCAACATCGAAGAGGAAATGCAGCGGGCGTACATTGACTACTCCATGTCCGTGATTGTCGGGCGGGCCCTGCCCGATGCCCGCGACGGCCTCAAGCCGGGCAATCGGCGCATCTTGTTTGCCATGCGGGAGGGCGGCTATCTGCGAAGCCGTCCCTTCATCAAATGCGCCCGTGTGGTCGGGGATGTGATTGCCAAATACCATCCCCATGGGGACTCGGGGGTGTATGACACCCTCGTGCGCATGGCGCAGGATTTTTCCACGCGCTACCTGCTGGTGAACGGCCAGGGGAACTTCGGCAGCATCGATGGTGATTCCGCGGCGGCCTACCGCTATACGGAATGTCGGCTGGAGAGGCTGGCGGAAGAATTGTTGGCGGATATCGACAAGGATACCGTCGATATGCAGCCTAACTATGATGAGAAGCTTCTGGAACCCACGGTCCTTCCCGCCCGCGTGCCGAATTTGCTGATCAATGGTTCCACCGGCATTGCCGTTGGGATGGCGACCAACATTCCCCCCCACAACCTCGGGGAAGTCGTGGATGGCGTGGTGCACCTGATCGACCACCCGGAAGCCACCGTGGCCGACTTGATGATGTTTGTGAAAGCGCCGGACTTTCCCACCGGCGGCACCCTGTGCGGGCTGACCCCCATTCGCGAGATGTACGAAACCGGCCGTGGCCACCTCCGCCTGCGCGGCAAGGCCGAAGTGGAGGCATGGAAGAACGACCGAGAGCGGATCATCATCACCGAAATTCCCTACATGGTGAACAAGGCCAGTTTGATCGAAAAGATTGCCGATCTCGTGCATGAGAAAAAAATCGATGGCATCAGTGACTTGCGCGATGAATCCGACAAGGACGGCATCCGGGTGGTGGTGGAGCTGAAACGCGGCGCCATCGGCCAGGTGGTGCTCAACCATCTCTTCAAGCAGACCCAGCTATCCATCACGTTCGGGGCCATCATGCTGGCCATCGACCACGGCCGCCCGCGCGTGATGAACCTCAAGGATTTGATGCTGTGCTTCGTCAACCACCGCTTTGAAGTGTTGACCCGTCGCACGCAGTTCGAGCTACGGGAAGCCGAGGCCCGCGCCCATATCCTCGAAGGCCTGTTGATCGCGCAGGACAATCTGGACGAGGTGGTCCGCATTATCCGCTCCTCCCCGAACCGCGATGTTGCCAAGGTGCAGTTGATCGGCCGCTTCGGCTTGAGCGACTTGCAGGCGGGGGCCATCCTGGACATGCGCCTGTATCAGCTGACCGGTCTGGAACGCGAAAAGCTGGAAGCGGAATACAAAACCCTGCAGGACCGGATTGCCTATTTGAAGGAACTGCTGGCCGACAGCAACAAGCTTTTCGGCGTGATGAAGGAGGATCTCCTCCAGATTCGCTCCACCTATACCGATGCCCGCCGGACCGAAATCGTCGCCGACCAGGGTGAAATCAACATGGAGGATTTGGTGGCCGACGAAGACTGCGTGATTTCCCTCTCCCATGGAGGCTACATCAAGCGCACCCTGACGAGTGTCTACCGCGAACAGAAGCGTGGCGGCAAGGGAATGGCCGGAATGGATACCAAAGAGGAGGATTATGTCGAACACGTCTTCAACTGTTCGGCACATGATTGGATGCTCTTCTTCACCGAAGGCGGCCGGATGTATTTCAAGAAGGCCTATGAAATTCCGGAAGGCGGCCGCACCTCCCGCGGTAAAGCACTGGTCAACTTGCTGGACATGGCCAACACCGAGAAAATTGCCTCCATCATCCCGGTGCGCGGGTTCGACCCGGACAAATACCTTTTCTTCGCCACCGAACGTGGAACCGTCAAAAAGACGATGCTGGATGCCTACCGCCATGTGCGCGCCGCCGGCATCATCGCCATCCATATTGATGACGGCGACCGCCTGATCGGTGTGGAACTGACCACCGGAGCGGATGATTTGGTGCTGGTGACCCGCCTCGGGCAGGGCATCCGCTTCCATGAAAAAGATGTCCGCCCCATGGGCCGTAGCACGGGTGGCGTCCGCGGCATTAGCCTGGACGCTGGCGATGTGGTGGAAGGCGTGGAAGTCGTCCACGAAGAGGCCATGTTGCTCACCGTCACCGAAAACGGCTACGGCAAGCGCACCTCTTTTGCGGATTACCGCATCCAGAGGCGCGGCGGCAAGGGTTTGATCGCCAACGACCTCACGCCCAAGACCGGCAACCTGGTCACCGCTCTCAGCGTGCACGACCACGAAGCCATCATGATCGTCACCAAGCAGGGCACCATGATCCGTATGCCGGTGGACGGCGTCCGCATCACCGGCCGTTCCGCCCAGGGGGTCAGGTTGATCGATCTGGACGCTGGCGATGTGGTGATGAGCGCCACCCCGGTGGAGCCGGAGGAGGAGGACGGCCCTGCGGAATCCGCTGCGGAACATCCGGAGGCGGAGTCCATTCCGCCCATGCTTGAAGCGGGCGACGCATCCACCAGCGGCGAACAAACCCAAGGATAAGCCATGAATAAATGGATCATTGGATGGAGTGCTCTCCTGCTGACCGTTGCTTCCACATGGGGCCAGCCGTCGGCGGTTGATGTCCGCACGCAGGAGAAGGCCCTGCTGACTTGGCGGGACCCCCATCCCTGGCAGGCGGGGGTGGTGTATACCCGTGTGATGCGCCCCGTGAAGCTCAATGAAGTGACTTGCGATTTGAAGGCGGACATCGTGGATGCCGCCGTCTCCGTCGCCCCCTTCGGCTGGCTGGTGATCTATGGGCAGGTCGGCGCCTCCCGGGCCGAACTGGATAAATGGATGCAGGACGGCGCCTCCTTTGGCGCCGGCGGCCTGTTGGGCGTCCTGTTGAATTTGTGGGAGATCGACGCCGGCGAAACCGCCTCCGCTTGGCGCTTCACCATGCAGCTTGCCGGGCAATATGCCTATCGCACGGCGGATGACGATGGCGACGGAAAACTCCAGTGGGGCGAGGCCATGGTGATGTTGCCGCTCAACTATCACCTGTTTTTTTCCAGTCCTTCCCGTAACACCTATTCGGATGAATTTACCAGTTTGAATCTCTATGCCGGTCCGGCATTCTCCAAAGTGGACGGCGAATGGAACTTCGGCGGCGCCCACACAGACTTCGAGGAAGACCAGGCCTTCGGCGCCGTTGTCGGTGTGGATTTATGGCTACTGAACAACCTGTCCTTCGGCGCTCGGACGGATTGGTTCGACGAAATGTCGTTCCGTGTCTCCATGAACTATCGGTTTTAACATCCGGAGGAAGGCATGGCAGTCCGTATATTGGATGGAAAGGCATTGGCGGGCGAACTTCGCGCCGAAGTGGCGGCCGAAGTGGCGAATAAGCGCGCCCTGTCGAATTACGTTCCCGGCCTAGGGGTTATTCTGGTGGGGGATGATCCCGCCTCCCGCTCCTATGTGGCCGCCAAGCAACGGGCCTGTGAAGCCGTCGGCATCTACTCGCAGGAAATTCTGTTGCCTGCCGCCGCCGGACGGGAGGAAATCCTAGCGGCGGTTGAGCAACTGAATCAGGACGAGCAGATCGACGGTGTGTTGGTGCAGCTTCCGCTTCCCGACTCGGAGATTGAGCATGAGGTGATCGAATCCATTGATCCCGCCAAGGATGTGGATGGATTCCATCCCATGAACGTGGGGCGGCTGGTACTGGGTTTGCCCACTCTGGTGCCCTGCACTCCGAACGGCATTCTTGAAATGCTCCGGCGATCGGGGATTGTCCTCAAAGGCGCCCATGTCGTCATTCTCGGGCGCAGCCGGATCGTCGGCCGCCCGCTCTCCATCCTGCTTTCCCAAAAAGGCGTGGATGCCACCGTGACCGTCTGCCATACGCGGACGAGGGATTTCGCCCGCTATACCCGGGAGGCCGACATCATTGTGGCCGCCGTCGGCCGCCCGCACACCTTGTCCGCTGCCATGGTCCGCCCTGGGGCGGTGGTGGTGGATGTCGGCGTGAATCGCATTCCGGATGCCACCCGGAAAACCGGGTACCGCCTGGTGGGGGATGTGGAATTCGAGGAGGTGTCCGCCGTGGCCTCCGCCATTACGCCCGTGCCCGGCGGGGTCGGCCCGATGACGATTGCCATGCTCCTGCACAACACGGCCATGGCCGCCGCACGCCGCCGGGAGGGCCGTGTATGATGATGCGGGTCCTGAACCAGTATATGCTGGGGGATTTTGTTAAAAACTTCCTGCTGACCGCAGTGGTCCTGACCTTTGTGATGTATGTGGGTGCCGTCGTGCAGGCCATCGACTACATGTCGCGTGGCATTTCCGGGCTGCTCATCATGAAAATTTTCTCGCTCAATATTCCCTTCACGCTCTCCTTTGTCATTCCCATGAGCGTACTGACCACGGTGTTGCTGCATTTCGGCCGGTTGTCTGCGGACGGGGAAATCACCGCCATGAAGGCCTCCGGCGTCAGTCTGTGGCAGATTGCGTCGCCCATCCTGTTCATCACTGTCCTGTTGTCCATCCTGTGCCTGTATATCAACGCGGAACTCTCACCGAACAGCCATTTCGCCCGTCGGCAGATGCTCCGCGATTTGGGGGAGGAGGATCCCCTAGCCCTGTTGGAGGAAGGTCAGTTCGTCCAGGATTTTCCGGGCGTCCGGGTGTATATCGGCAAAAAATCCGGCACCCACATTGAAGATATCATCCTGTATAAATTCGGCGAAAAAGGCTCGGAAGCCGAAGTTTTTGCCCATTCGGGCACCATTGATTTCGACCGCGAAAGCCGCATCATGAACATCAACCTGCAACAGGTACGCATGACGGAGTTCGACAAGGACGCTCCGGGCGACACCACGAAGTCCCGCACCCTCAGCGCGGAGAGCTATCCGCTGGTGCTCGACCTCAACCAGATGATGTCCAAGAGCCCCATCCACAAAAAACCGTCGGATATGAACTATGGTGAACTACTGTATGCGGCGCAGAACACCCGCCGCCAGTTTCCGGATCTGCTGGAAAAGGATGTGTCCCGGCGGCGGGCGAAATTGGCCGTGGAAGCCAGCCAGCGCCTAGCGTTGTCCTTGTCCTGCTTTTCCTTCGCGCTGATCGGCATTCCCCTAGGCATTCGCTCCAACCGGAGGGAATCCTCCATTGGCATCGGCATCGCTCTGGTCCTGCTCTTCTTGTTCTACCTGTTTATCATCATCTCGGATGCCCTAGTGGACCGGCCGGAATGGCGGCCGGACCTGTTGCCGTGGATTCCGGTGCTGGGCTGCCAGCTCATCGGCGTGATCCTCCTGAATAAGCAACGCTAAGCCGTCGGCGTCGGCAGCCCATCCGGAAACGGCGGCCGCTTTCCTGTTCGGCCATGCTCGGCGGCCCCCTCCGCAGAGAAGTCGGCATCTTCATCCCTTATGCAGAAGGGGCATCTTTTTATCTATTTCTCCTTGCCGGAGTTGATATTCAGAATGGGTGGAGTAGGCTGACAGGTTCATCTTGGAAGGAAGATATGAAGAAAAATCGGATCACCACCACCTGCCGAAATTGGATATCGGAGCCGCACCGCCGCTTCATTTTGTTGACGGCGCTTTCCGGCGGCTTCCTGATTTGGAGCTTTTTGGGCGGTCATCACGACGCCCACGCTGCCGCCTCCGCCCCAGCCGCTCATTCCACGGTGGAAGGCCGTGTCCTATCGGCTCCGGAAGAAGCCGCGCCGCCGCACGGTCGGGTTGCATTTGATCCCGCGTGGTTCACCATCCTGATTTCCGGCGTTCCCATCGTCTGGATGGCCTTCAAGCAGTTCTTTACGCGGTTGAACATCCGCGCCGGATTGTTGATCAGCATCGCCCTGCTGGCGGCGCTGGCCGTGGGGGAATATTTTGCCGCCGGGGAAGTCGCCTTCATCATGGCCCTCGGGGAGATTCTGGAAGGCCATACCCTGCGGAAAACACGTTCTGGCGTGCGCAAATTGATCCACCTGGCGCCGCGGAGCGCCCAGGTCATTCGGGAGGGGGTGGAGGAAACCATCCCGGCATTGGATGTCCGCACCGGAGATGTGGTCCGAGTGCGGCCCGGCAAGGTCATTCCCGTGGACGGCGTGATTCTCCGGGGCGATTCAACGGTGGACCAATCCATTCTCACGGGAGAAGCCCTTCCGGTGGAATTGACGGTGGGGGACCGCACGATGGCGGGAACGTTGAACCAATTCGGCACCATGGACATCCAGGCGGCAAAAGATGGCCAGGATTCCACCATTCAACGCATGATTTCGCTGGTGGAGAAAGCCCAGCAGCAACGAGCCCCCGTGGTGCGCCTGGCGGACCGCTGGGCAACCGTCTTGGTGCCGACGGCCCTGTTGACGGCCGTGCTTGTCGGCCTCTTCACGCAGGATGTCCTCCGGGCCGTGACCATTCTGATTGTCTTCTGCCCCTGTGCCCTGGCCTTGGCCACTCCAACCGCCGTTATGGCCGGTATCGGAAATTTGACTCGAAAAGGTATCCTGGTGAAATCCGGCGGCGCGCTGGAAGACATGGGCAAAGTGACGGAAGTGGCGTTTGACAAGACCGGCACTCTCACCGAAGGCCGCCTGATGCTCTCCGATTGCATTTCGTTTGAGCCCGATGTGTCGGCGGATGACCTGCTGGCCCAGGTGGCCGCAGTGGAAAGCCGTTCCGAGCACCCGGTGGCCCAAGCCATCCTGAAAGCCGCCCGGGCCAGGCTGCTTTCCCCGGCGGCCGCCGAATCCTTCCGGATGGTGCCGGGACGCGGCGTGGAAGCCGTGGTGGGTGGCCATACCTACTTGGCCGGAAACCAGCGCCTTATGGACGAAACCGGCATCGTTATTTCCGCAGAGCCGCAGGCCGCCATGAGCGCGATCTTGGCGGGGGACAAGGTGCCGCTGTGGGTGGCCCGCGATGGCCGCCTGCTGGGCTGCTTGGCCTTGCAGGATACGCCAAGGGCGGATGCCGCTCGGACGGTGGCGCGCCTCCACGACGTAGGAATTTCCCGCGTGATGCTCTTGACCGGGGACCATTCCTCCGCCGCCCGGCGGATCGGCGCCTTGGCCGGGGTGGATGAAATTCATGACGAACTTCTTCCCGAAGACAAGGTCCGGATCTTGGAGGGCGTGGTGGCCAAGGGCATCCGCATCGCCATGGTGGGCGACGGCATCAACGATGCTCCGGCCTTCAAGACCGCCACGGTCGGCATTGCCATGGGCGGGGTGGGAAGCGACATCTCCGTGGATGCCGCCGATATTGTCCTCATGCAGGACAATATCCACAGCCTGCCGTGTTTGAAGCGGATGGCGCGCATGACCTTGAGCACCATCACCACCGGAATTCTGTTTTCGCTCTCTCTCAACATCACCGCCATCTTCCTGGCCGCCAATGGGTGGATGGGGCCGGTGGCCGGCGCCTTGGTCCATAATGCCGGTTCCGTGCTGGTGGTGGGCAACGCGGCCTTGTTGTTCCGCCGCCGGTGTGAATAGGCGGTTCGCTCCGCGTCCGGTCGGCTTCGATCTCCTCCATGGTTTTCCATGGTGTGGAAAAAAGTTTTCCACACCATGGAAAAATGGCAGAGTGCCCCTCCATGAACGTATTGGCTTTGGAATTTTCGACGGATCAGGCAAGTGTAGCGCTGTTGAAGGATGGCGAGGTGGCGGCTCGTGCGAATGTGGCGGCCGGGCTCCGGAAAAGCCAGGAACTCTTTCCCGCAGTGGAACGGTTGCTGGCTTCCGTCGGCTGGGCGTTCCAAGAGGTGGATGTCTTTGCCGTGGGGCGGGGGCCGGGGTCGTACACCGGGCTACGGGTGAGTTTGACGGCGGCCCAGGGCTGGGCCCTCCCGGCAGGAAAAACCGTTTGGACGCTCAGCAGTGCCGCGGCCCTGGCGGCGGAATGGCTGGCGGAGAATCCATCCGCTCCAAGTGTGGTGGTGTGGGGGAGCGTGCGTCGCCAAAGCGTTTGGGCGGCGGAATTCGAGCGCGACGGCTTGCGGGGAAACGTTCGGCGCAACGGGGAGTGGCGCGTGCTGGCGGAGGAGGCCCGCATGGAGGCGTGGCCGAATGCGTTTTGGGTGGAGGCCGGCCGGGCGCCCCAAGCGGAATGGGTCGGCCGCTTGTACTTCATGCAGCGGGCGAGCGAAGAGCTGGAACCAATTTATCTGCATCCTGCGGTGGCGACGCCGCCCCGATTCGATGCCGATGGACGTCCGGTCACGCCGGATGGATTTCCAAAGGCCTAGGGCGCGGGGGGTAGCGGGGCGGGCCGCCGGGGATCCTGAAGCCGCACCAGGTTGGAGCGGTTCGGAGCGGGATCGAAATGGGTGATATAGGTGATGGTGACGCGGGCCTGCTCGGCAATGCCGGCATGGGCATAGGCGGCGGCCATCTCGTCCGCTAGGGCCGTGGGGGTTTTGTTTTCCGCCACGATTTGGCTCAGGAAAGGTAGCTCGATATGCCCGGCGCTGTCCACGACTTCACGGTAGGCCGGTAGGGAATTATTGCCGATGCCTTCAATGTGGACCAAAAGGGCATCGCCTTTTCTCAGGGGGGCGTTGGACGGGACTTCCTGCGGATCGGGTTGGGCGCAAAGGGCGCCGCCGACCGCCGGGAGGAGCAGAAGGAAGAGGAGGCGGATGATCATTCGGTTCATTCGTCTTCGTCCGCGGGAAGGGCTTCGTCTTCGCTGTTGGGCTGGGCTTGTCCGTTGCCGGTGAACAGGCAGGAGACGAGGTCGTGTTCCATGGTGTCGAGATTGGCCTTCCCATGGCCCATTTGTAGCATGCTGCGCAACAAGACCATTTCCTCGGAAATAATCAGGCGGGCCAGGGTTTCATGCACCTTGGGCACGCGGATGACCACGCTGTTGCCGTCGTGCTCCAAGGTGAAAAACATGTCGTCCTTCCGGATGTGGTAGGACGGGGTGTCGGGGCTGAGGCGGTAAACATAGAATTCCTCCTGCCGGAAGGCCTTGACGATGCGGGCGCGCATGAAGTCCGCCATATCGGGGGAGGCAAAGCAAAGTTCGACTTCAACTTGTGGCATTTGCTCGCCATCCTTCGGCTGTTTGCGAAGGCCGGAAACAGGGTTTTCAAAGCTGCCGGAAAGGAAGAGGGGGCCGAGGATGGTGGTGATGAGCGTCATGAGAACGGAGATGCCGAAGACGTTTTGCTCGATGGCTCCCGTGGCCAAACCGATGCCGGCGACAATCAAGGCCACTTCACCACGCGGGACCATGCCCACGCCGATTCGCATGGCGCCGTGCCGGTTGAAACCGCAGAAGAGGGCGGGAAAGGCGCAGCCGACGGCTTTGCTGAGAACGGCGAGGAGGGAATAGATCAGCCCGATCTTCAACACCGGCACAATGGCGGAGAGGTTGACCATCATGCCCATGGTGGCGAAGAACACCGGCACCAGAATGTTTTGGATGCCCTCGATTTCCTTGTGGATCACTTGAACGAGGTCGGTGCGGGAGAGGGAGAGGCCCATGATGTAGGCGCCGATGATCATGGCCAGGCCGGCCATTTCCGAGATGCCGGCGAGCAACAGGGCAAATCCGAGGGCCAGTGCGGCAATGGCCTGCGGACTGCGGAAGTATTTCAAGATTTTGGAGAACCGGCGAGCGAGCAGAAGGCCCACGGCGGTGGCGCCGATCCAGAAACCGAAGGCTTTGATGGAAATCAGCAGGATGTCCTTCCAGGCGATGCCGCCTCCGCTTGCTGCGGATTTCACCATGCCGACCACGATGGCCAGCACGATGATGCCCAGCACATCGTCAAAAACGGCGGCGGCTAGGATGGTGACGCCTTCGGGCGAATCCATCTTCTTGCGTTCGCTTAGAATCCGGGCACTGATGCCAACGGAGGTGGCGGTGGCGGTGGCTCCCAGAAACAGGGCGGTCGGCGAAAGCCAGCTCTCCGTCAGGCCGAGCCAGACGGCGCACCCGGCGCCCAGCGCAAATGAAACCAGCACTCCGCCTAGGCCCACCATGGTGCCGGCCACAGAATAGCGCAGAAAGGTTGACAGGTCGGTCTCTAGGCCGGAGAGGAAGAGCAGGACAATGGAGGCGAAGGTGGCGACGGCATACAACTCTGGGCTTACCGCGCCGCCGTCCGCGGCCAGGCCGAACAACCGGCCGACAAGCGGCCAGGAGTATTTGCCGAGGGCGTACGGGCCAATCCCCACGCCCACGAGCAGTTCGCCAATGACGCCGGGAAGCCGAAACCAGCGGCGGAGCCAATAGCCTCCGATGCGGGTGAAAACGATCAACAAGCCCAATTGCAGGATGAATTGGACGCTTGGAGAGAGTTCGGAGGGCATAAAAGCTCCGGAGTTTTGGAAAATCAGCCCAGTACCAGCTGCAGGACTTCTTCTCGGGTGGTGGCCGAGAGGATTTTGGCGCGGACGTTTGCGTCATTCAGAGGGCGGCTGACCTCCGCTAGGAACTGGATATGCGGTCCGGTTCGGCTGTCCGGGGAGACCGTCATGACAAAAATGGTGGAGGGCTGTCCGTCGAGCGCGCCGAAATCAATGCCTTCGTGCTTGATGCCGAGGGCGGCCACCAGGCAGTCCACGTTGTCAGTTTTGCCGTGGGGGATGGCAATGCCATTTTGCATTCCAGTGCTCATGCGGCGTTCCCGGTCGGTGATGGCGCGCAGAACGGCCTCTCGATCGCGGATATGGCCGGATGCCATGAGCAGGTCCACCATTTCGGACAGGATTTCCTCCTTGGTGGCACCCTTCAGATCGAGGCTGATCGTTTCAACTGTCAAAGGCTTTTTCGAATTCATTTCACTTCTCCGTGGATACGGAATACTTGTGGCATTGTCGTCCAATCAAATTTCAATTTAAGCCCCAAGCCGCAATTTGTCCTGCGGTTTCGGGCGCTCGTTCAAAAGCCAATAAATATAAGGCATTTTCGGCAAAGGGAAAGATGTTTTTTCCTGAAGGGAGAGTGCAGAACCCCGGCTGGCGGAAGAATCAGCCCGAAAGGGGAAAATAATCCTTCAGCCGGGGCGGGGAGGGAAGGGCGCGGAGGGCCCGGATAATATCGAGATCGGCCTTGGAAAATGGATATAGGGCGAACTGGTCGGGCGTGACCCATGCATGGTCCGCGCATTCCAGATGCTGGGGACGTCCCCGAAGGATCCGGGCAAAATGGGTGTGAAGGGTGATGGTGAAGTGGGAATAGGCGTGGTGGACGCTCACTAGGTGCGGCCCAACCTCCAGGTCCACCCCCATCTCCTCCTTCAGTTCGCGTGCGATGCATTCCTCTATGGTTTCTCCTTCCTCCTGTTTGCCGCCCGGAAATTCCCACAATCCCGCGAGCATGCCCTTTTCGGCACAGCGCTGGGCAATCAGAATCTGGTTTTTTGGGTTGAGGATGACGGCCGCGCCGACGATCTTGTGGGGGACCTTTTCTTTCTTCTTTTTCTTTGGGTAGGCATCCACTGCGTTTTGCTTGAAGGCTCGGCAGACGCGGTGCATGGGGCAGACGCCGCACTGGGGTGCGCGGGGCGTGCAGATGAGGGCACCCAGTTCCATCCACGCCTCATTCACCGCGCCCGGCATGTCGGCCGGCAGCAGGGCATCCGCCAGCCGCTGGAAGGCGTTTCGGGTGGCGGGCAGGGAAATGTCGTCCAAAACGGCAAACAGGCGGGCGAGAACACGCATGACGTTTCCATCAAGAACCGCTAGGGGCAGGCCGAAAGCCAAGGAGGCAATGGCGGCGGTGGTATAGGGCCCCAGCCCCGGAAGGGCGGCCAGACGGACGGGGTCGGCCGGTAGCTCGCCACCGTGCTTCTCCACCAGGATGCGGGCGGCCTTTTGAAGCTGTCGGGCCCGGGAATAGTAGCCGAGGCCCTCCCACAACTTCAGGACATCCTGCAGGGGGGCTTCGGCCAGGGCGGCGGGCGTCGGAAACCGGGCCAGAAAACGGTGAAAATAGGGAATGACGGTGTCCACCCGGGTTTGCTGAAGCATGATTTCGGAAACCCAGACATGGTAGGGAGGGCGGGGCTCGATCCGCCAGGGAAGGTCCCGCGCATGGGCGGCGAACCAGGGCAGAAGGGAGCGGCGGATGGCGGTACGGAACGAACGGAGGGCGCTGGGGGATGGGGCAAACATGCCGGAAAGAATACTCCGGGCCGAAAGCGTCCGCAAGCGGCGAGATGGAGGAGCCCTTGACACGGATTCCAAAGCATGGTTTAGTTGCGCCCATGAGATTTGTGCACATCGAAAGCCTACTCCACTTGGCGTTGCGCGGCGACACTCGCGTTGCGGCGGGCGGCGGGTGTTGCGTTCGATAAGATCCTCGGAACGAATGGTTCCTCTGGAAAGCCCGCCGAAACGATCTTCCCCGGCGGGATTTTTGTTGCCCGTGGCTTGTTAAACCCAAGGAACCCCATAGAATGAAAAAAACGGATCATGTACTCATTTTCGACACCACCCTCCGCGACGGCGAACAATGCCCCGGAGCCAGCATGGGCCTGCAGGAGAAACTGCAGGTGGCCCGGCAACTGGAAAAGCTGAATGTCGACATCATCGAAGCTGGCTTTCCCGCGGCCTCACCCGGGGATTTTGAAGCCGTCCGGCAGATCGCCGCCGGGATCAGAAAATGCCGTATTGCAGGCTTGGCCCGCTGTGTGCCTGCCGACATCGAACGGTGTGCCGAAGCGCTGAAGCCCGCCGGAAAACGCGCACGAATTCATGTCTTTCTCGCCACCAGTGCCATCCATCGGCAGTTCAAACTGAAAAAAGCGAAGGATGAAATCATCCGCCAGGCGGTGGAGGGAGTGAAAACCGCACGGAAATACTGCAAGGATGTTCAATTCAGCCCGGAGGATGCCTCGCGCACCGAGCCGGAATTCCTGGCCGAAGTGGTTCGTGCGGTGATTGCTGCCGGAGCCACCACCATCAACATTCCGGATACGGTGGGCTATAGCGTGCCGCAGGAATTCCGCACACTACTGACCTATCTCAACGAGCAGGTGCCGGAACTCAAGGAGGTGACGGTGCACGTGCATTGCCACAACGATCTTGGACTGGCCGTGGCCAATTCCCTCGCCGCCATTGAATGCGGGGCGCGTGGCGTGGAGTGCACCATCAACGGCATTGGGGAACGGGCGGGTAACTGCTCGCTGGAGGAGCTGGTCATGGCCCTCAAGGTCCGGCGCGACTTTTACGGCATTCAGACGCAGATTCACACCTCCGAGCTGTTTGCCGCGAGCCGTTTGGTCAGCCAGCTGACCGGCATGATGGTGCAGCGGAACAAGGCCATTGTGGGTGCCAATGCGTTTGCCCATGAATCCGGCATCCATCAGGACGGTATGCTCAAAAACCGGGAAACCTATGAAATCATGAGGCCCGAGGATGTGGGCATGGCCACCGGCACCGATCTGGTGCTTGGTAAGCATAGCGGCCGCGCCGGTTTCGCGGCGCATCTCCACCGTATGGGAATCAAACTGTCGGCCGACCAGCTGCAGAGCGTCTATCATGCGTTCATCGCCCTGGCGGATAAAAAGAAAATGGTGTATGACGACGACATCATCGAGCTTCTCAGTGAGCATCTTTCGGACGTGCCGCGAGTTTACAAAATCAAGTATCTGCAGGTCTCCGCTGGCAACCGGACCATTCCAACGGCCACCCTCCAGATTGAAAAAGATGGCCGGGTGCTGGAAGGATCGGGTACGGGCGTCGGCCCAGTGGAGGCGGCGCTCAAGGTGATCGAGGAACTAACGAACATCAAGGGCGAGCTGATTTCCTTCGGCATGCAATCCGTCACCCACGGCGAAGATGCGTTGGGCGAGACCTCCCTGCAGGTGAAATTCGGTGATGAGCTGGTGGCGGCCCGCGGGTCGGACATTGATATCGTCATGGCCTCCGCCAAGGCGTATGTCAATGCCCTCAACCGCTACCTGTTCCGCCAAAGAGATTCTGTTGCCTGCGGAGCCAAACACAGCATGTAGGAGAAAGTGCGGACGCCCCGGAGTCGGAGGCCGCCTCTGCGCGGCCTCCGGTCTATGCCGCTCGGCATGCGGGCGAGAAATCCACCTGCCTTCACCTGTAGGTTTTCCGTCCAGAGGGGCCTCCGCATCGGTGAGGCGTTTGCCTTCAAAAGGGATGGAGCGGCGTCCGGGGGCTTTCGCGAATCGATAAGGGAAATGCGCGACTCCCCCATGGAGGAGGGGCCGACCGGCAAGGGCTTGGCAAACCGTCACACCGGATGAAGCACATAAAAAAGGCGGCCGAAGCCGCCCGGGAGTCGGATGGAGCCGTCTACTTCTTTTTCCGCTCGGCGTATACACCGGCGGCGACTTTGAGGCGCAGAGCATTCAGGTGGATGAAGCCCGTGGCGTCATCCTGGTCGTAGGCTTGGGTTGGATCGGCATCCATGGTCGCGATATGTGGATTGTAGAGGGAATACGGGCTCTTGCGCCCGGCGACATAGAGGCCGCCTTTATACAGCTTGAGCCGGACGGTGCCCGTGACATGCGCCTGGGTTTCCTCGATGAGCGCTTGTAGGGCATCGCGTTCCGGTGCGAACCAGAACCCGTTATAGACCATTTCGGCATACCGGGGGATGAGGCTGTCGCGCAGGTGCATGGCATCGCGGTCCATGGTGAGCGATTCCATCTGGCGGTGCGCGAAATGCAGGAGAGTACCGGCCGGCGTTTCATACACGCCGCGGCTCTTCATGCCGACAAAGCGGTTTTCCACCATGTCGATGCGGCCCACGCCATGTCGGCCCGCGAGCTTGTTGAGCTTGAGCATGACGTCCAGCGGGGAGAGCTTTTGGCCGTCCACCGCCACGCAGTCGCCCTTCACAAAATCTAGGGTGACGTATTCCGGCCGGTCCGGGGCATCTTCCGGCGCCCGGGTCAGCAGGAACATATCCTTATTTTTCGGCGAAAATGCGTCGAACCATGGATCTTCCAACATCCCCGCCTCATACGAGATGTGCAACAGGTTGCGGTCCATGGAATACGGTTTTTTGGCGGAAGCCTGGACGTTGATGTGGTTCTTCACGCAGTAGTCGATCATTTCCTGCCGCCCCGGAAAGGCGTCGCGGAAGGCCGACATGCGCCACGGGGCAATCACCTTCAGCGTTGGGTCCAGCGCGGCCGCGGCCAGTTCAAAACGCACCTGGTCGTTTCCCTTTCCGGTGGCGCCGTGAGCGATGGCCGAGGCGCCTTCCTGGTGCGCAATTTCCACCATCCGTTTGGCGATCAAGGGGCGGGCGATGGAGGTGCCGAGCAAATACTGCCCCTCATAGATGGCGTTGGCGCGCATCATCGGATAGATGAAGTCCTTGGCAAATTCTGCGCGTAGATCATCAATATAAACCTTGGTGGCGCCGGTGGCCATGGCTTTTTGGCGGAGGCCTTTAAGCTCTTCGCCCTGGCCCACATCCGCAGCGAACGCGAGGATGTCGGCGTCATGATATTCCTTCAGCCAGCGCAGGATGACGGAGGTGTCGAGTCCGCCGGAGTAGGCCAGCACGATTTTCATTTTTCCGGGTTTCTTCTTCATGGGAACCATCCGTTTTCTATTTCAAGCCCATTTCAATCATTTTTTCGGCAATCTGGATGGCGTTCTGGGCGGCGCCCTTCCAGATGTTGTCGCCGGCGACAAACAGGGAGAGTCCATTGGGAACCGTGGGATCCCGGCGGATGCGGCCGACAAAGGCGTCGTATTCCCCGGTGGCGCGCAGGGGGGTGGGGAAGATGGACCGAGCCAAGTCGTCCACCACCTGCACGCCCTGCGTCTGCGAAAGGATCTCTCGTGCGCGTTCCGGCGTGAGGGGGGTGTGGAATTCCACATGCAACGCCTCGCTGTGGCCGTTGAATACGGGCACGCGCACACAGGTGGACACCACTTGGATGGAGGCGTCGTTGAGGATCTTCTGGGTTTCGCGGCCCAGCTTGGCTTCCTCGGACGTATAGCCCGGCATGTCCTTGGATTCGGAGCCGATTTGGGCAATGACGTTGAAAGCAATTTGCGCCGGATACACCTTGGGTTCCGGAATTGGCCCTCCTGCAGCCCAAGCGCGCGTTTGCTCCTCCAGCTCCCGGATGGCGGCCGCGCCGGACCCGGACACCGCTTGGTACGTGCAACACACAATCCGCTTGATTTTCGCTTCGCGGTGCAGGGCGTACAGCGGCATCAAGGCGATGGCCGTGGAACAGTTCGGATTGGCAATGAAGTTGTGATGGTTTTTCAGCGCCTCCGGATTGATTTCGGGGATGCACAGCGGCACGCGGGGATCCATGCGGAAGTCATCCCCATTGTCCACCACGGTACAGCCGGTTTCCGCTGCGCCCCAACCCAGCGTTTTGGAGGCGCCCTTGGCGCCCTCCGTGCCGGCAAAAAAGGCAAAGTCGTATCCGTTGAACGATTCCGGCCCGGTCGCCACTTTGACTTCAACCGGCTTGCCGTCGATCAATTCCATTCGTTCTCGCGTGGCAAAGGCGGTCAGCTTGGCCATGGGAAAGTTGCGCTTGCGAAGCAACCGGACAATTTCCGTTCCAACGGCGCCGATGCCGACCATGCATACATTGTATTTCTTCATGAGGTGATTTTCCTTCTTTTGCCGGGCCCGTTCAGCGTGGGGAAAAGGCGTTTCCGACGAAACCGCCAAAATCTACGCTCCCGGGGCAGAAAAGGCTATAAAAAAGCGAGAAAAGGGGGGGGCTAGACGTTCTCCGCGATGGCGTCGCCCACCTCGGTGGTGGTCATGCCCATCTGATTGGCCAGCTGGGATTTCATGCGGGTGCGGACGACTTCTCGTATGGCCCGGTCCACAGCCTGTGCGGCCTGGGTTTCACCCAAGGCTTCCAGCATCAACATGCCGGAACCGATGGCGGCCACCGGATTGATGGCGTTTTTGCCCGTCCACAACGGGGCAGTGCCGCCGATGGGTTCAAACATGGACACCCCGTCCGGATTGATGTTGCCGCCGGAGGCGACGCCCAGGCCGCCCTGTGTGGCCGCGCCGAGGTCGGTGATGATGTCGCCGAACAAATTGGTGGTGACGATCACATCGAACATGCCCGGGCATTGCACTTGGTAGAGAGTGACGGCATCCACATGGTAATATTCCCGGACGATGTCGGGATATTCCGCGCCGATTTCCTCGAAGGCCCGGTTCCAGAGGTCGAAGGTATATGTCAGGACATTGGATTTGCCCACCAGTGCCAGTGTATTGCGCTCGCCCTTGCCGCAGGCTTTTTTGCCGTGGGTGCGGGTATATTCAAAAGCAAACCGCAGGCAACGGTCCACCTGCCGTCGGGAATAGACGCTGGATTGGACGGCCACTTCGTCGGGGGTGCCGGGCATCATATTGCCGCCCACACCGACATAGCTGTCGCCGGAGTTTTCCCGGATCACGCAATAGTCGATTTCAGCCGGGCCCATGTTTTTGATGGGGGTTTCCACTCCTTCATACAGGCGGATGGGCCGCAGGTTGATGTATTGATCCAAGGCAAACCGGAGCTTCAGCAGAATGCCTTTTTCCAGAATGCCGGGTTTGACGTCCGTATGGCCGATGGCGCCGAGATAAATGGCGTTGAAGCCGCGCAGTTCTTGGATGGCGGAGTCGGCGAGGAGTTCGCCGGTTTTCATATAGCGTTCTCCGCCGAAATCAAAGCGGACGAAATGCAACCCGAAATGAAATTTGGCGGCGGCCGCTTCCAGGACCTTGCAGCCTTCGGCAATGACTTCAGGACCGGTCCCGTCGCCGGGAATCAGGGCAATGGAATACGTTTTTTTCATGATGCCATTATAAGAGCTTTCCGCCGCCGCAAATCAAGGCGGAAACCGTCAGGAAACGACGTCTACAGCCAAGATGTTGCGGATTTTCTCAGCCAGCGCGTTCATGGTGAATGGCTTTTGGAAGAAATGCACGCCGCTGTTCAGCACCCCGTGGGGCTTGAGGATTTCGTCACTGTAGCCGGAAATGAAGAGGCTCTGGATGCCGGGATGCCGTTTTTGAATGACTTCCGAGAGCGTACTGCCGTTCATTTCCGGCATAATGACATCCGTGACGAGCAGGGAAATGCGCGTTTCCGCCTCTTGGGCAATCCGCAGGGCTTCGGTGGGGGAGGAGACGGCGATCACATGATAGCCCATGCGGGAGAGCATCCGTTCGGAGAGGTTCAAAATGGACAGCTCATCTTCCACCAGCAGAATGGTGGGCTTGTCCGATTCCGCATTCTTGCCCGACGCGGTTTCAAAGGAGCTGTTGTCGATGCCATGCTCGAAGCGCGGAAAATAGATTTGGAAGGTGGTGCCTTGGTCCGGTTCGCTTTGGACGGTGATGATGCCGTTGTTTTGCTGCACAATGCCATACACGGTGGACAAGCCCAGCCCGGTGTTTTCCCCGAGGCCCTTGGTGGTGAAAAAGGGCTCGAAGATATGTTCCAGCACGTCCTTGCTCATGCCTTTTCCGGTGTCGCGGATGCGGAGCACCACATAATGGCCGGGAATGCAGTTTTTGTTCTGCAGGCAATCATCTTCGTTCCACGTCACCGTGTCTGTTTCGATGAGCACGGTGCCCTCACCCTCGATGGCATCTCGGGAATTGATGCACAAATTCACCAGAATCTGGTCCATTTGGGCGGGGTCCATTTTGATGAAGCACTCTTCCCCCACCGGCTTCCATTGGAGGTGAATGTTTTCGCCGATGATTCGCCGCAACATTTTCAAGGTATATTCGATGGTCGCATTGAGATTCAACATATGCGGTAGGATGGTCTGCTTGCGGGCGAAGGCCAGCAACTGCCGGGTTAGGTTGGCGGAGCGCTCGGCCGCCTTGCGGATCTCCATCAGGCTTTCCCTGGCCGGGTTGTTGGGCGAGAGGGAATCCAGCGCCATTTCCGCATTGCCCAGAATGGTCTGCAACATGTTGTTGAAGTCGTGCGCCACGCCGCCGGCCAGTCGGCCGACCGATTCGAGTTTCTGCCGTTGCCGCAGCTTGTCTTCGAGAGATTTCCGCTCCGTGATGTCGCGGCCTGAACAGACAATACCGATGATGTCCCCTTTTTCATTACGCAGAGGGGTTTTGACGATGTCGAGATACAGAGGCTGTCCCTTCACATGGCCGGAGGCTTCGAAACGGATGGTTTTCCCCTCCCGGATGACCTCTTCATCCGAACCGATGTGCTCCAAACTTAAATTGTACCACTCGGGATTGTCTGGATGCTGTTTGCGTTCGCGATCGGCAAAAAATGCATATTTTTTACCGATGGGTTCTTCTTTGTCCACGGCGTACAACAGCTTTTCACAGGTGGCTCGGTTGACGAACGTATAGTTCAAATCCAGGTCCTTGGCCCACAAAAAATCGGCCATCACATCCGTCATGTTGCGGAAAAAGACGTTCAGCTCCCGGTTCCGTTCCTCGCTTTGCTTGAGGGCGGCTTCCGCCTTGCGGTGTTCGGTGATGTCCCGTGCGGTGCCGACGGTGCCGATGATGTTCCCGTTTTCATCCCACAACGGGGTTTTGATGACTTCCAAATGTATGAATTTACCGCAAACGGTTCCGGCCTCGTCAAAGCGAGCTATTTTTCCAATTTCCCGAACCGTCACGTCCGATTCAGCGCAGAGCTGGCCGAAATTGAACCAGTTCGGATCATCCGGGTGGGCCTCCAATTCGCGGTTGGCAAAAAACAAATCCGTTTTTCCGATCGGCTCTTCTAGGCTTTTGGCGTGCAACAAGTCGTCACAAATGGCTTGGTTGGCGAACGTGTATCGGCCTTCGACGTCCTTCGTCCAGATCATGTCTGGAATGATGTTGGTCATACGCAGGAAAAAATCGGTCAACTGCTTGGATTCATTTTTGCTGGCCCGGAGAGCTTCCACGGCCTGCATCTGTGCGGAGACATCCTGCATGACACCGTGCACAATGACCTGGCCGCGCTCCTTGTCCTCCTGATAACAGGCGCTGTTGCGGATCTGGATGATTCGTCCATCCTGTGCGACCATCCGATACCGGATGGAAAAGGGCTTGCGGGTCCGGTTGTGTTCCGCCAGTTCCTTCATGGTTTGTTCGGCATCCTCCGGATACAAAAACCGTTGCCAGGCGGTGGGGTCGTCCAACCATGCTTCCGGCGGAGAACCCAGCATGTCTTTGATTTCTGGGCTGATATAGGTGGCATGCGGTTCCGGAAGAAGCTCAACCGTGTAAATCAGCGTCGGGAGTTCGTCCATCACCTTTCGGAGACTCTCGCTATCTGGGAATTGGTTTGGCTGTGTAGCCGGGATTGGACTCTGTGCCTTCATGTTGTGTGAACGCTATCCGGACGGCCCCTGTTTGTCAAGGTAATGTCAAATCCATAAAATTTTCTGACAATTGGGCGTCAGGAAACGGGCCCACCTGTGCGGGGAAAAACAAGGTGGCCGGATGCAAAAAACGCCGCCCCCGGCAAGGGGGCGGCGTGCCGTGCGGCGGAATTACTTTTTCGCCGTTTTTTTCTTGGCGGGTGCTTTCTTTGCTGGTTTTTTGGCTGTCTTTTTGGCCTTGGCCTTCGGGGCGGCCTTGTATACCGGCGGGAGCGCATTCACATTCAGGACGCGCTCAACGGGATATTCCATCAATTCCGCCAAGGTGCCAGGCACGTCGGCCATGCGGTTGGTCAGCATCATGGCGGCAATCACGAACGGCTTGTAGCTGGCTTCCTTATAGGTTGGGATGCGGTATTTCTCAAACACGCCTTCGGACACTTCGCCGGCCGGACAGGAGACGCCGGTGATGTCGGCGGGCAGGCAATGCATATAGAGAGCTTCGGCGCGGTGGGTGGAGGCCATGATCTTTTCGTCGGTATGCCAGTTTTTGAATTGGGCGTTCTGGGCCAGGGCCTTCTTTTCCAGCTTCTTGAGGCCTTCGGCATCGCCGGCTCGCAGGAGGTCGGTCCGCTTCTGCATGACCTTGTAGGGCGCCCAGGATTTCGGATAGACGATTTCGGCGCCTTCAAAGGCTTCTTCCATCGTGTTGACCTGCCGGAAGGACCCGCCGCTGCTCATGGCCTGCCGCTCGGCCAGTTCCACCACTTCGGGAATGAGGTCATAGCCCGTGGGATGGGCCAAGGTGACGTCCATGCCGAAGCGGGTCATCAAGCCGATGATGCCTTGGGGTACGCTGAGGGGCTTGCCGTAGGAGGGGCTGTAGGCCCAGGTCATAGCGATTTTCTTCCCGCGCAGGTTGTCGAGGGAGCCGAAATGTTCCTTCAGCCAGCACAGATCAGCCATGGATTGGGTCGGGTGGTCAATGTCGCACTGCAGGTTGACGATGCCGGGGCGCTGCGGAAGCACACCCTGGTTGAAGCCGTCGTCCAAGGCCGCGCCCACTTCCAGTTGGTAGGTATGGCCAGCCCCAAGATACATATCGTCGCGGATGCCGATGATTTGGGTGAGGAAGGAAATCATGTTGGCGGTTTCGCGGACGGTTTCGCCGTGGGCGATCTGCGATTTGCCTTCGTCCAGATCCTGAACGGCCAAGCCGAGCAGGTTGCTGGCGGAAGCAAAGGAAAAACGGGTGCGGGTGGAATTGTCGCGGAAATTGGAAACGGCCAAGCCGGTTTCAAAAAGGCGCAACGATAGGTTGTCTTCGTAGAGGGCTTTGAGCAGTTCCGCCGTTTGCAGAACCAGCTTCAATTCATCCACCGACTTGTCCCACGTGAGGAGGAAGTCCTTGCCGTAAAGGCTGGCATTCAGCTTTTCGATGGCTTTCAGCATGTCAATCGGATTCATAATGTTTCCTTCGGTTGTTTGTTTTGTGCCGTGAATGCTACCAAAGTCAACGCCATGTGCAACCCGGGAAAGCCGGAAACGAAAAAACGTTCTCCTGAAGCCGCATGTCCGAGCACAGGATCGGCCGTTGCGGCACGAAAGTCACCCCGCCCTCTACGGTCGTCCTACGTTAGAGGGTGTCCAGATCCACTCGCTCCCGGATTTCCAGGATGGCGGCGATTTTCGGCACATACATCTGCGTTTCCGCCGGGAGGGAGGCCTGAATGTCGGCGAACGTCCGGCCGCCCGTTTTCTGCAGTGTCCGGGAAACACGGCCTTCCCCACAGTTGTAGGCGGCCAGCGCCAGCGGCCAATCGCCAAAGCGCTGGTGCAGATGGGTCAGGAATTTCGCCGCTGCACCGGCATTCTTGAGCGCATCAAGCCGTTCGTCCTTTGGAGAGAGGCGCAGGCCGTACTGCTGGGCCGTGTCCGGCATGAATTGATACAGCCCAACGGCGCCCGCCGGACTTTTGGCCGAGGGGTTGAAGGAAGACTCCGCCTCCGCCTGCCAGACCAATGCCGGTGGAAGGCCTTCCCCTTGAAAGATGCGTTTTAAGTCGGGCAGGTAGGCGGCGGCCTTGGTCGGGGCTGGGCGGCCTTCCAGCTTGCGGAGCCACGACTGTTTATTTTCCGCATATAAATTATGGGCGACCATCACGGTGTTGGTGCTCGGCGGTGGGGTGGCCTCTGGGGCCGGTTGCGGAGGATGCGGGGGCAGCGTACGGGAAGGCGGCGGGGTTGGAGCGGGGGGCTGCGGTGTGGGCGGCGTGCGTGCGGCCTCTGTTGCCATGTCGAAAAAATCCATGCGTGCCCCCAGCCAATCCGCATGGGCCTGTGTATGAGGCGATGCGCGGAGCCACTCCAGCGTCTGGCGCGCAAGCGGCTGGAGGCGCGCCAGATCGCCGATGTTTTCGCTGTGCAACGATTGTTGAATAAAGGAGAGCATCTCCGCCAATTGAGCGCCGGAGGCAAACTCATATTCCGCTTGAACGCTCTCCGGTGCCAACTGGTGGAACAGCGTTTGCCCGGTCCGGGAAATCTGCTCCATATCCAGCTCCCATTCTCCAAACATCCATTGGGCGTAGGCGCTCGGAAAAAGCAGCAGGAGCAGGCCGGTGGAAATGGACAGGCGGCTGGTCATGGCCTCACCAGGGCAGGCGATACTCCGGTCCGGGAGAAAAGGCATTCTCAATGTGCCGGATGATGGGCGCATCTACGCCGGGGGAGCCGATGATCTCCACCACATCAAACCGAATGTGCTTCGGGCGCTCCTTCATGCGCCGCAGGTAGTGCATGGCGGCCCTCCCGATGACCCGGCGCTTGTTCCTGTTTACTGCGGAAAATGGCCGCCCGAATTCTTCCCCCCGGCGTGTCTTGACTTCCACAAAAACCAGCACGGGCGGGTGCTCTTGGCGCGCCACCACATCCAATTCGGCCCGGGAACCAAAACGGATGTTCCGTCCTAAGATGAGGTAGCCCTTTTCCTTCAGGAAGCGGGCGGCAGCCCGTTCCCCCCAGGCTCCGGTCCGGTGGGCCTCCGGAAGGAGGGAAACGGACCGTCTTTTGAAAAGGGAGAAAAAGGAGGACGGCATGGCTAAACCCCTAGGGACAGCCGGGCAACCGGAGCAAAACTTTTGCGGTGGATGCAACAGGGCCCATGGTGGCGCAACGCCTCCAAGTGGGCCCGAGTGCCATAGCCTTTGTGGCGGTCAAAACCATATGCGGGGAATTGCACGGCAAGTTGCGCCATTTCCCGGTCGCGGGTGACCTTGGCCAGGATGCTGGCTGCAGCAATGGAAAGGCTGGCGGCATCGCCGCCGACAATGGCCCGGTGGGGAACCGGCAACCCTTTTACCGGCAACCCGTCCACCAGCGCCAGGCTGGGAAGCGGCAGGAGCCGCTCCACGGCGCGGGCCATGGCCAGATGGGTGGCGCGCAAAATATTCAGCCGGTCGATTTCCTCCACCGATGCCGTGCCGATGCCGGCCTGTACATACGGGCAGGCCAACAGCAGGGCATAAAAAAACTCCCGGCGTGCCGACGGAAGTTTTTTTGAATCGGTGAGCCCGGCCAGAGCCCGGTCCGCTTCCTGCTCCAGAAATTCCCTTTGGAAGACCACGGCGGCGGCCACCACGGTGCCGGCCAACGGCCCACGCCCGGCTTCGTCCACACCGGCAACGCGGATGTGGGAATCGCCCCAAGCCTCGCGTTCGTGGCGGAGCATGCCCCGGTCCGGCTTAGGAATTGGCTTCCTTCAAGCGGCTCTGTTTACTCGTGCGGGAGCGCAGGTAGTACAGCTTGGCGCGGCGCACCAAGCTACGGCGTTCCACCTCCACCTTGGTCACATAGGGGGAATGCACCGGAAAGACACGTTCGACGCCTTCCCCATAGGAAATGCGGCGGACGGTGAAGGTTTCATTGGAGCCGCCGCCATCGCGGGCGATCACCACGCCGGCATAAACCTGGATGCGCTCTTTGTCGCCTTCCTTGATTTTCACGTGGACGCGGACGGAATCGCCCACATTGAATTGCGGGACGTCATCCTTCAGTTGGCTTTGTTCAATTTTCTCTAAAAGGGCGTTTTTCATTGGATACCTACTTCTTCTCAAATGAGCGGGAATCATACGCGCTCACGGGTGGACGTCAAGGGCAGAATGCCCACAGGAGGAAACTGTTCTATTTTTGGAGGCTGAACACAAGAAAAATGAATTTTTTCACGCTGTTTCAGCCGTTTGGATTTCCGCCTCCTCGGGGCATGTCCGGCGCGGTCGGGGAGAGGCAAAGGCATCCCTTTGAGGCGGTCTATGCGGAAGAAAGTTATTTGTATAACGCGGGATGTCTTGATTTCGGGGCGGCGATTTGTTTTCCTGCGGGGCATATTTTGCACGAAAGAGGTCACATGAGCGAGTTGGATTCACAAAACGATCTGGAAAACAAGGTGTTGTCGGTGCTGGAACAGGGGACGGCTTCTGCGGCGGAATGGATTGCCGTGCTGGAAGAAGGCCGCCGGGCGGGCAGATCGGCCGTCTTTCGGGAATGGGCGGCCTGGGCACAGGAAGCGCTTGCCAAGAAGGGGAATGTGGAAGAAGGCCTTGATCTGTTGAAATGGCGGGCGGAGAACACGCCCATCGAACAAATGACCGGGAAGGATTGGGTCAAGGCCGCCGATGTGGTTGCCGGCTCCAACCCGCATATGCTGGCCTTGATTCAGGAGGCCGGTTTTGGACAGCGCTTGGCCGCCCGGGAATGTGTCCGGCGCTTCCGCCTGCTACATCGCATGCAGGCCGGCGTATTGTGCCTCCACCGGACATGGGGGTTCGGCGTGGTCCAGAAAGCCGACTCGCTCTACAAGAAAATTGAAATCAATTTCCGCGGCCGTCCGGGACACGGTCTCGCCATGAAGGCGGCGGCGGAAACCCTAGAGATCCTGGAGCGGGAGCATGTGCTGGCCCGCCTGCATGAAGACCCGGAAGCTCTCCAGCAGTTGGTCAGTGAAGCTCCTGCGGAAGTGGTCAAGCTGGCATTGGCCAGCTTCGGCCCGCTTACGGCTTCCGCCCTTCAGGAAAAACTGGTGCAATACGGCGTGGTGGCGGCCGGCGATTGGAAACGCTTCTGGGATGCCGCCCGCAAAATACTGAAGGCGGATCCCATGGTGGAAGTGCCGACCAAGCGGAACGAACCCCTCCGGTTGCTGGACCGTGCGTCAGGATATGATGAAGCGTGGTATGACCGCCTGGCCAACGAGCGAAGCATCAAAACCATCTTGAGTCGCATCCGGGAATTTCTGGACGGAAATCCGGATGTGAAGGCCATTGCACCGGTTCAGCGCCGGATTTTGGCCAACCGGCTTTCCTTTGTGTTGCTCGGGGCTACCAGCCGACAGCCCGGCCTGAAATGGATGGGCGCCATGCTGGCCGCCCGCCTGGGGTTGTCCGCCGCGGAATGCGACTGGCCCGCCGCCGTCCGGGAATTCCTACAGGGCAACCACATTGTGGAACTTCTGCGCGACCTGCCTGCCCGCGAACTCAAGCCCTCGTTGGATTTCCTCTTTGCGCAGGATGAAGCGGCGGCCCGTGCGACGTTGCTACAGCACCTCACGCATTTGAACTTCACCGCCCTTCAGGAAGGGATGGAGCAGTTGGTCCAGCACGGGGCCTCCGAGGATACACGCGAGATCTATGCCCGCGCTTGCGCCGGGCGCCATGTGCGAGAGGAAATGCTCTTGTGGATGTTGCGTCATCCAGAACAATGCGAAGCATGGGATCTTCCGAACCCCACCCAAGTGGCGCCGATGGTGGTCTCGGAGCTGGAGCAGGAGTATATGGGCGACCGCCTGAAAACACAGAAATTGCTCCGCGAAAAGTTCGAAGAGCCGACATTCCTCCAGGCGGTCTTCAACGGCATGACGTCCGGCCGCCAGATGGATTTTTTCCGGCAGTTGAACCAGTCCTCCGCTTGGTCTGGATTGGATCGCCAGACCCTGCAGGCCAAGATCATCAAACTGTTTCCGAAGCTTCAGGTGGTGATCACCGGGAATGTGGAAAGCGCCCCTGTGGCCTCTTATGGCGCTGTGACCTCCCAGCGCACCTATCGCGAGCGGCAGGAACAGCTCGAAAAGCTGATCAACATCGACATCCCTGCAAATTCCAGGGAAATCGCCGTGGCCCGTAGCTATGGCGATTTGCGTGAGAATTTTGAATACAAGGCGGCGAAGGAGATGCAGGGCGTGCTGATGGCCCGCCGGGCGGACCTCGAAGTCATGCTCTCCAGCGTGCGTCCCAGCGATTTTTCCGAAACCCCCGTTGGTGTGGCGGGCGTGGGCTCCTCTGTGCTCTTGGCCTATCCTGACGCTCGCGAGGAGCGTTTTCATATCTTGGGCGAATGGGATCAGGTCCCCGAAAAAAACATCATCTCCTCCAGTACTCGCTTGGCTAGGGCGGTGGCGGGGAGGAAAATCGGTGAAAAGGTCCTGCTTCCCACGGAAGAAGGCGGCGAAGTGGAAGCGGAGCTCAAGGCGGTGGAGCCGTTGCCGGACGACATCAAGGAATGGGTGAAGGCGCCATGACGCTCAAGGAACGCTGTGGTGTTTATCTGTCGCACGATGCCTCTGCCGTGGTCCAGTTCATCAAGTATGGCCTGGCCGGAGGCGTCGCGACGGCTGTACACATCCTAACCTTCTTTCTGGCGGGCTTCCTGCTCTTCCCCTGCGTCACACAGAAGGACATTCTGGTGAGGCTGCTGGGTCTGGCGGTTCCGGTGGTGGAAGAATCCCTGCGCGCCCGGAATGCGGTTTATTCCAATGTACTGGCCTTTTTGGTGTCCAACCTCGTCTGCTATTTGCTGAACCGGTTGTTTGTGTTCAAGCCCGGCCGCCACCACGTGGCGCTGGAATTCATGCTGTTTTTCGGGGTCTCGGCTTTGAGCATGACGGTGGGCACCACGCTGATGGGCGTGCTGATCAGAGAGTTCGGCATGCAGACCACTCCGGCCTTCGGCGCCAACATCCTCAGCTCGCTGGCCATCAACTATGTGCTCCGCAAGTTCGTGGTCTTCAACGGGTGAGACGGGGAGGGCCTGGCGTGCGTCAGGTCCGGCGGAGCCTCTCCAATATCAGGCGGATTCATCTTGGGGGCGCTCAAGGCCTTCGCTTTCATAAGGTTGCCGCCCCGGTCCCATGGATTCATCGCCGTGGTGGATGAAGACATTTTTCCAAACAAAGTGGAAATGGATGTGGGTTGAAAAAAATACAGCTCTTTTCCACCGTTATGCAATGGCTTCCGCAGCGGATGAAGTGGGCGTGGGTGGGGCGGAAAAAAGGACAGATGGGGGAGTTCCCATCTGTCCTTTTCCCGAGTCCATGCCGCCGCCTTCTGTTTCGGGCTTCGGCATGGGGCGCAGAAGTGAATCTCAGTTTTTCCCGCGGCCCTTCACACCGGCGGCCTTTTCCGCACCAACCTTGGCCTTTTCGTGCGGACGGAGGGCCCGGACGGCCGCGCCAGCCACCCACATTTCGGAGTTGTGCATCTGCGATAGTTCGGCATCCAGTTTCTTCTTATAATCCGGTCTGCTGCCCGAACGGATGACCCGCTTGGCTTCCTTTTGGGTTTTGACGGATGTGTAAAGGGCGTTGAACACCGGCAGGACCGCCTTCTTGAAACGGGGCCGCCAATCCAACGCTCCGCGCTGGGCGGTGGCGGAACAATTGGAATACATCCAGTCCATTCCGTTTTCGTCCACCAGGCGGATCAAGCTCTGGGTCAGCTCCTCAACGGTTTCGTTGAAGGCTTCGGACGGGCTGTGGCCGTTTTGGCGCAACACGTCGTATTGCGCTTCCATGATGCCCGCCAGCGCCCCCATCAGAGCGCCGCGCTCGCCGACCAAGTCCGAGGTCACTTCCTGCTCGAAGGTGGTGGGGAACAGATAGCCCGAACCGACGGCGATGCCGACGGCCAGCGTGCGCTCCAGCGCCCGTCCAGTGGCATCCTGCGCCACGGCATAGCTGGAGTTGATGCCCACGCCGGCGAGGAAGTTGCGGCGCACGCTGGTGCCGGACCCTTTCGGGGCGACCATGATGATGTCCACATCCTTGCCGGGTTTGATGCCGGTGAGGTTGTTGTACACATAGCCGAAACCATGGGAAAAATAGAGCGCCTTCCCGGCCGTGCAATAGGGTTTGACGCGTTTCCAGACTTCCTTCAGTGCGGCATCGTTCACCAGCAACATGAGGATGGTGGCCTTGTCGCAGGCCTCTTCAATGTCAAACAGGGTTTGGCCGGGCTTGAAGCCGTCCTGTTGCGCCCGCTTCCAATCGCCCGCAAACCGTTTGTCCTGGCCGATGATCACATGGATGCCGTTGTCGCGCATGTTCAAGGATTGGGCCGGGCCCTGGACACCATAGCCGATGACGGCGACAACCTCCTTTTTCAACACCTTCTGCGCCTTCTTTAGAGAAAACTCTTTGCGGGTGACAATGTTTTCCTTCACTCCGCCAAAATCAATTTCAGCCATATTCGTACTCCTTCGCGTTACATTCTTCTCCGCCTGAATCGGGGGGAGAGCGGGTGATAATAGGGCCGCTCCGGTGCGGATGCAACAAGAAATATATGGGTTTCCGGCTGCCCTGCCGCCTGAAAATCCGCACAGTGGCAATCCCCCGGAACGCCTGTGGGGAAGCTCCTGCGCGGGCATTTCCGCCGGGCCTGTGGGGCGGCTGGACTCTATTTGTTGAAGGGGAGCTCGCCCCAGTCTTCGCTCATGTTGGAAAACCGCACCACCATTTCCCCCGCTTCATGGCCGGCATAGCTCCGGCGGTAATACTGGGCATATACAGCACAGATTTTGTTTTCGAACGGATAGGCCAATTCATAGGACGTCAGCCCATATTCATCAATTCGGATCTGGCGGCGGGTGAGTGGCTGGACTTTCTGGAAGGAATCATATGTCGTATCCTCTTTTTGAAGCACGCCCTTGTAACTCCCTCCGGCATTCTCCTCCAGCAGGCGAAACAGATTCTCCATGAAGATGCGGTAGTCTTCTTCTTCCACGCCGGCCAGCGTGACGGAATTGTATTCGGCATCCAGAACGGAGCTTTTTTGCGGCGGCGTCAGGCCACTCAAGCCGTAAGCCTCCAACGCCCGGGCGGAAAACCAGTGCGGTCGCCCATCCAGAATCTCGTCGGCTTCTTCGTGCGCGGGGCGGCACCCGGCGGCAACTCCTCCCGCAACGATCAGGGCGCAGGCGGCGGCAAGCCGGAGCCATGCGCGGGCCTGCGCCATGCAGAATCGGGATGGAGGAAACACGCGCCTACTCATCGCTTCCCTATACGGCAAACGGGATGAAAGAAAAAGGGATTTTTCGTGGTGAGGAGTTCGCGAGGTCACGGAAGCGGAACCTCCAGCGCTTCGGTGTCGAAATCGTCGCTAATCGACGGCTCGGCCCTGTCCGGGGTGCGCGGTTGCCGGACAAGGTCCACATATGTCAGATAATGGTCCGATACATGCCCCTCGTGGCCGGGCTGCAGCGTATTGTCGTCTAGGGCCGTTCCCCGCTGGATGGTTTGGGCATCTCCCACCCGCCAGACCTGTCCATCCGAGAGGTTATGCGAGGCAAACACCCGGTCGAAAGCCGATGGATCGAACACTAGGCCTGGATCTCCGGCCCGGCGGGTCGGGATGGTGGTCCTCTCCTCCATCGCTCGGCCCTTCCACAAATCGACATAGGCTCCCGCCAGGGGAAGCAGGGAGGGATCTTCCGCAAACTGCGGCGAATCCGGGTCCACATTGGTATCGCCCAGAATCAGCACGCCGGTGGTCCGGGGATGG
This sequence comes from Verrucomicrobiota bacterium, assembly GCA_031262805.1. Taxonomy (GTDB): domain Bacteria; phylum Verrucomicrobiota; class Kiritimatiellia; order CAIQIC01; family Lenti-01; genus JAISGX01. The sequence goes on from JAISGX010000034.1 coordinate 31,326, forward strand.
CTCGCCAACGTTTCCGAAACGGCATTGGCGGCAAGGTAGTGCAAGGCGATGGCCCGCTGGGCTTGGTTCCGGCTCGCCGTGCCGAAATTGGATTTCAGGTGGATGTTGTAGGTCAGCAAATGGAAATCATCCCCTAGGTCGAACTTTCCGAGCAAAGCGCCGCGCGTGGGGTGGCCATATCCATTCAGCTTCTGAAACGACAACTCCCGGACCATCTGCGGACGCAGCCGGGATAACAAGCCTAGGTTCAGTTTATCCTTTTCCCCGTTCGAATGCCGAAGCGTGGAGATGTAGGCATACGGATACGGCTCATCCAGCTGGGCGTTAAGGATCTCCAGCGCCCGCGCATTTTCAATTTCCTGCAGCAGGAGGATGTCCGGATTCGCCTCGGCAATGATGTCGGCCGCGCCGCGTGCCTGCGCCAAGAGCACCTCGGGCGTCCGCTCGGGTCCATCCCGCTGTCCGTCGGTGAACTGTTCGATGTTGTAGGTGGCGATCCGGAGGCGCTCCAAAACGGGCTGCTGCGGCTCTTCCACCGCCGACGAGCGGACCGGCCGGAGGGTCTGGAGCTGCACACCCAGCTGCTGCGGGCGGGCCAGCAGCCACAACAACGCCACGAGGGTAACCAGCACCAGGGCATAGACCTGCCGCATCGGCGGCATGGAAGGGGAATTCGGTTTTGGGGCCATGGACGTTCCTTTCGTCTTTCTCCGCGTGGGTGGAGGGGCTGCGGCGGCTTACGCCTCCAGCGCCTGTGCAATCAGGTTCCGTGCGGTGGCGAGTGCCGCATCCAGCTTCTCTGGATGCTTTCCGCCCGCCTGGGCTTTGTCCGGTTTGCCGCCGCCGCCGCCGCCCGCCGCCTTGGCCACGGCGCCCACCAGTTTGCCGGCATGCAGTCCTTTGGCCTGGGCCGTCGGCCCGGCATTGAGTACAAACGTGATTTTGCCACCGCTAAGCGCCGCCAGCAGAATCACGCTGTCGGGCTGTTGTTTGCGCAAGCTTTCCACCAAGGCTCGCAGGGGCTCTGCCTCCAACTCACCCACGGCTTCCACCAACACCGGAACACCGCCGAGGAGTGCAAACTGCTCCGCTAGGGCGGCGCCTTTGGCCAAGGCATTCTTCTCCGCCAGAGCTTTGAGCTCCTTCTCCAGCCTCTGCGTCTGCTCCAGCAGCGCCTCCACCCGGTCAGGAAGATCGGCCGGGGCGAGGGAGAGGCGTCCGGCCAGCCCAGAGAGCAGCGCATGCTCCTGCAGCGTGTGCGCGCAAGCCGCAAACCCCGTTTGGGCTTCGATACGGCGCACCCCCGCCGCAATGGAGGTTTCCATCAAAATGCGGAAGGGGCCGATGTCGCCGCTACGGTTCACATGCGTGCCACCGCACAGCTCGCGGGAGATGCCTTCGGTGTCCACCACGCGCACCACATCGCCGTATTTTTCGTCAAACACCGCAATGATGCCCGAACCCGGCACATCCTTGAGAGGGATTTCATAGGTTTTCACTTCGCGGTTGGCCAGGATGAAGCCCGTCACCTCCCGCTCCAGCTCCGCCAGTTGCTCCGGCGTGAGCGCCTCAAACCAGGTGAAATCGAACCGGAGCCGTTCCGGCGTCACATACGAGCCCGCCTGCTTGATGGAATCCGTCTTTAGCACTCTGCGTAGCGCCGCATTCACCAGATGGGTGGCCGTATGATGCCGCCGGATGGCATCGCGCCGGTCCTCATCAATGGCCGCCGCCACCAGCTCGTCTTTGGTCAGGCGGCCGTTTTTCAGTACGCCCCGGTGCAGGATGATGCCCTGTGCCGGTCGCTGGGTATCGGCCACCGTGAACGTGGCGCCCGTTGGGGCCGTCAACACGCCGGTATCGCCCACCTGCCCGCCCGATTCGGCATAGAAGGGGGTTTCCTTCAACAGGATATCCGCCTTCATTCCCTCCGCGAGCGCCTCCACCGCCTGGCCGTCCGCGAGGATGGCCAGGATGGGCGTGGTGATGGATGTCCGGTGGTAGCCGACGAAGGTGGAGAAGAGGCCCTGTTCCACAAAGGCGGAAACCAGATCGTTTTCCGCCGCCGTATGGTCCTTGCGCGCCGCCCGGGCCCGTTCGCGCTGCTGCTGCATGAACTGCTGGAACACCGGCGCATCGATGGCGAAGCCCTTTTCCTGGGCCATCAGCACCGTGAGGTCGAAGGGAAAGCCATACGTATCGTACAACTTGAACGCCTGATCGCCGGGAAACGTTTTTTTGCCCTGCTTGAGCAAGTCGTCAATCGTGGCGTCGAACAAGGCAATGCCTCGATCCAACGTGGTGGCGAAAGATTCCTCCTCGGCCCGCAGGGCGCGCAGAATGGAATCGCGCCGCGCCGTCAGTTCCGGGAACACCGCCGCCATTTGCTTCTCCAGCACCGGGAAGAGCTCGCACAGAAACGGCCGGGTCATGCCCAAGGTGCGCCCGAAGCGCGCCGCCCGCCGCAAAAGGCGGCGCAGCACATACCCGCGGCCATCGTTGGAGGGCATCACCCCATCTGCAATGGCGAAGGACAAGGCCCGCAGATGGTCCGCAATCACCCGCATGGCCACGGCCGTTTCGCCGTCCGCATAGGGAATGCCCGAGAGATCGGAAATAGCCTGAATCAACGGCATGAACACATCGGAATCATAATTGGACGCCTTGCCCTGTAGCACCGCCGCCACCCGTTCAAAACCCATCCCCGTATCCACACACTTCGCCGGTAGCTCGTCGAGCGTGCCGTCGCTCTTCCGGTTGTACTGCATGAACACGAGGTTCCAAATTTCAATCACCTCCGCCGTTCCGGCATTCACCATGTCCGCCGTGGCGCCCCCCACCGTATTGTCTAGGTGGATTTCGCTACACGGGCCGCAGGGGCCTGTTTCACCCATTTCCCAGAAATTATCCTTCTTGCCGAACTTTAGAATGTGCGCCGGGTTCACATCCGTGCAGGCTCTCCACAAGTCGCCCGCCTCGTCGTCCGTCTCATAAATCGTCACCCACAGGCGCTCCTTCGGCAGCTTCCACACCTCCGTCAGCAGCTCCCAGGCCCAAGAAATTGCCTCCTTCTTGTAATAATCGCCGAAAGACCAGTTGCCGAGCATCTCAAAAAACGTGTGGTGGTAGGTGTCGCGGCCGACTTCCTCCAGGTCGTTGTGCTTGCCCGACACGCGGATGCATTTTTGCGTGTCCGCCACCCGTCCGTAAGAGGACGCACGCACGCCCAAGAAGATTTCCTTGAACTGGTTCATGCCCGCATTGGCGAACAGCAGGGTGGGATCCGCCGGCAGGACCACCGGCGAGGATGGCACAATCTCGTGCCCCTTGCCCGCAAAAAAATCAAGAAAGGATTGGCGGATTTCGGATGATGTCATCATGATTCTGGGCTCCTTACATGGATTTCCACGGCGGAAACGCTTTCTCCGTCCGCTGGAAGGGCGAACAGCCGAATGGTCCAGCGCATGGAAAAAAATCTCCCGATTTTTCCACTCATTGGAAAAAAAGTTTCCACCGAGTGGAAAAAACGCCGTAATTTTTCCACACTGCGCAAAAAAGGCGAGATTATTTTCCGCGCCAATGCCGCCCCTCCGCCCGTGCCAAAATGGAACCCGAAAGGCCTACGCAACAACCCAGTTCGAATTTCGGATGGTGTTCCCGGCGCCCAATGACACATTTCAATTTATCTTAAAGAGGAGAAAATATGAAACTTATATTTTATGTGGTTGGCAGTGTGATTTTGTGTGGGTTTTGGAGCGGAAACATTTTTGCCCAGAATATCAATCAAATGATTCAAGCAAAGCAAGAGAGGGATGCTCGTATTGAACGGGATGGGGATGGATTAACAACGGCAGAACTATACCAGATGGCATTATCGGTGGATTACCATTGGCCTTCGGCGATTATCGCGCTGGGCTGGTTGAATACGCCCGAGGCGGCGGATGCATTGGTGAAGCTGATTCATCAAGCAGAGCGAATGGTGGCTTTCAATGCGGCAGAAGGATTGGCCGATATGTCGTTCGAAGCGACGTTGCCTGTCCAGATTGCCGCGCTGAGGGCAACGAGTTTGCGGCCTGTGGATAAGATGGGGTTACTGTTTGCCATAGGAGAAAATGGTGGAAATGCCTTGGCAGAAGAGGCGGTTATATCCCAACTCAACGATCCGGCTGTGAATCGGGTGGCTCTTCAGGTGTTGGGGATGGATCTGTCCCCTCTTTTTAATCTTCGCTTGGGGTCAGAAGGTTTGTATATCCCGCATAAGAATAAACCTGTCCCCATTTCTTTTCACTGATATTTTTAACTATCCCCAAGCCCATCAAGCGATTGACCGCACGGATTGCCGTTGGCTTGCTGAAGCCTGTCCGCTTGGTTATTTCTGCAATCGTCAGCATCGGCTTTTGCTTGAACTCGCCCAGCACCACGCCAACGGATACACGGACGCGGCCAATGCCTTTGACCCGCTCGTCGTCCTCGGCAAACATTCTTTGGATTTTAAGCAAGGTGTCTTTTGCGTCTGTTGCTGTTTCCGCCACGCCCTCCAAAAAGAAGCCGATCCAGTCCTCCCAATCGCCGGTTTTACGGATTTCGTTCAGTTTTTCATAGTACAGGTCGCGGTGCTTTTTGAAGAACAACGACAGATACAAAAAAGGCGATTTCAAGAATCTGCGCTCGCAAAGGTAAAGCGTGATAAGCAAACGTCCCGTCCGTCCGTTGCCGTCCAAAAACGGGTGGATTGTCTCAAACTGCTGATGAAAAAGGGCGGTTTTTACAAGCAGCGGTATTTTGTTGTCCTCTTCGTGCATAAATTTTTCCAAATCGCCCATAAGTTCCAAAACCTTCTCAGGCGGTGCAGGAACGAACCTTGCGGTTGACGGTCTTGTCCCGCCAATCCAGTTTTGGCTGGTGCGGAACTCGCCGGGTGTTTTGTTTTTGCCTCGGGCGTTGGTCAGTAATATCTTGTGGATTTCGCGGATAAGGCGGAGCGAGAGCGGAAAGCCGCCCTCCATGCGTTTTAAGCCATGGTTTAGCGCGGCAACATAACTGGAAACTTCGGCAACATCGTCAAGCGGCGTGCCGATGGCATCGCCGGATTCATAGCGCAAGAGGTCGTCAAGCGTTGATTGCGTGCCTTCAATTTGTGAGGACAACACCGCCTCTTTGCGGACATACATATAGTTGATAATATTCGGGTCGGGTGCGTTTTGGACAACGCCGTTTAACTCGCCGATTGCCAAGTTTGCCTTTTCCAGGCAAGCGGAAATCGCCGTCATATCCATAGCGGGGGCTGGCGGAAGAGCATTCGGGACATAGGCGTCATACCGCTCGCCGCCAACCAGCGGTGATTTGCTCAACGTTCCTTGTCGCTTCCGTTTCATTATTACACCCGAAAGTTGTTTTGCATGATCGGCATCTTGCCACATGATCTTTATACAAGTCCACTAAAAAGTAAAAGATGTTTAATTATATTTTACTTTTTATAAAAGAAAGTAACGTTTTGGGTTGAAATGTTTTAAGGACGGCTCTGGAGAGCCGCAAAATCTCGTTTCGCACGGTTGAGGCGTATTCACAAATCGCCATGTTCTTTGCACCTCAAAGAATGCGGGGGGGGCGCACGCAAAGGATGGCGGTTGTTTTGGGCAAGGCGGAGCGAAAAAAGGGGACTCTGCACAAGGGGCATACGGCTGTGTTTTTCTCCAAGCAAGTATTTGACGGACGGACGGGCTCGGGTGTAGGCTCGACGCGCAACTTTTTTGAATGGATGTGGAAGAGAAGACGGGTAAAGCGTTTTATATGGCGGCATTTGCGACAACCTGGGTTTTTGCGTTCGCGGTCTATCTGCTGTTGACGGCGGGTAGCGGCGCGGTGCTGGGGTTGTGGGCCGGCGGCGAGCTGAAGCTGGGCATTCTGATTGCCTTTGTTGTGGCGGCGGCGTCTTCATCCATCTTCGGCAAAGAAGTCTCCGGACGGATGCTCAACCCCCTGCGCTGGCTGCGGATGCTCGGCTATGTATGCGGGGGTTTTTTTATGGAGATGGCCAAGGCGAACTGGGATGTGGCCCAGCGCGTCCTGACGGGCCGGATTCGTCCAGGTATCGTCCGGGTGGAGACGGGCATGCGGACGGATACGGGGCTGGTGATGCTGGCGAATTCCATCACGTTGACGCCCGGAACGCTGACGGTGGAGGTGGACCCCGTCGCTCGGGAGTTGTTTGTGCATATGCTTCAGGTGCCCGAGGGGATGGAGGCGCGCACGTCCATCGAAGCCCGGGAGTTGTTCGTCGGCTATGACTGCCCGGCGGCCATTCGGAGGATGGCGGAATGACGGGGCTGTTCCTTTTTGCGGCGGCCTGGATGGGCGTGCTGATGCTGGCGGTGCTTTGGCGTCTCTTTCGCGGGCCCACGGTGCCGGACCGGGCGGTGGCGCTGGATGCGGTGAACACGTTGGTGGTGGCTTCCATGATTTTGTGCGCAGCCATCCTGCGCGAAACGGTGTTTGTGGATGTGGCGATTGTGTATGCCCTGTTGGCGTATGTGGGCACGCTGTATATCGCCCGGGCCATGAGGGGAGGGCGCTGAGGCCATGGGCGTGCTGTTGAATATCCTGATGGTCCCGGCCATTCTGGTGGGGTTGTTCTTCAATACCATGGGGGTGCTGGGCATTCTGCGGTTCCCGGATTTCTATACCCGGTTGCATGCAGACACCAAGGCGACGACGTTTGGTTCGGTTTTCACCTCGCTGGCGGTGATCCTGTGGGCCTTCAAGGCCTGGTTGGCCAGCGGGCATGACGGCCAGTTTGTGAACCTCGCGGTGCATGCGGGGTTTGCCGTGGTGGTGCTGGCGGTGACGAATGCCACGGGCGCGCACGCCCTGGCTCGGTCGGCCTACCGCTCCGGCCTGAAGCCGAAACAGGCGGTGGTGGACCGCATGGACGGCGTGGGGGCATCCGCCGTGGCGGTGCCGGAGTCGCCGGAAGCGTTGCCTGCGGCGGCGATTCGGGAGGAGGCGTCATGAATGCCGGTTGGGTGCTTCTGCATGGCGCGCTGTTGCTGGGCATGGTGCTGACGGCGGCGTCCATTTTATGGATCCGCAATCTGGTGGCGGGCGCCATTGCGCTGGCGGTGTTCAGTTTGATGATGGCGCTGGAGTTTTATCTGCTACAGGCCCCGGACGTGGCGATTGCGGAGGCGGGGATTGGCGCGGGGTTGACGACAGCCATTTTTATTGTGGCGATCATGGCGACGCGTAGCGGGAAAACCCCAAACCCGGGCGCGCCCGAAGACGAGGGCACGCCGGAATGAAGACCCTGCTGAATATTTTTGCGTTGTCCGTGCTGGGTGCGGCGATGCTGGGCGTGGCTTTCCGCCTCCCGTACGGAGAGCCGGAACAGACGCATATGGATGACTATTTTCTCCTGAATGCCCAGCGGGATACGGGAGCGAACAATGTCGTGACGTCCATCGTGTTCGATTATCGCGGCTTCGATACGCTTGGGGAGGCGACGGTCCTGTTTGTTGCGGTGGTGGGCATCAGCCTGATCCTGCGCCGCACTCATGAAGGGGAGGAGGCCGCCGATGAGGAGTAGAATCGTCGGTTACATCGCCTCGGTGTTTTATCCGTTCTGCTTGGTGTTCGGCCTGTATGTGGTCACCCACGGCCATTTGACGCCGGGTGGGGGCTTCCAGGGCGGCGCCGTGATGGCGACGGCCGTGGCGTTGATGATTGTCTCGGGCATGTTCACGGTGGCCGTCCGTGAAAAGAAGGTGGTTCGCTACAAATGGTGCGAAGCGCTCGGTCTGCTGTTGTTCGTGGCTCTGGCGTTCGGCGGCATGCTCCAGGGCGGCTCCTTTTTCCACAACTGGCTGGCGAATGCCGGCGGATGCTTCGGCGAGGCGGTGGCGGCGGGTCCCAACGGCGGGGCCCTGAATACGGGCGGAACGATTCCGTTGATGAACCTAGCCGTTGGAGTGGAGGTTTTCGGCGGCATTTCCATCATCTTGGTCACCATGGTCCGGGCCATGAAGGAGAACCGGGATGGCTGATCTGTTTGCCCATATGCCGCTGGTGGTGGCCGGCCTGCTGTTGATGATTGGTCTGGCGATTGCCCTGTGGAAGCGCAACCTCATCCAGATGTTGATGGGGCTGACGGTGGTGGAGGCGGCCGTCAATTTGTTCTTGGTGGCTTCCGGCTACCGCCATGATGCCATTGCCCCGATTTATACGAATGCGGCCGAGGGCGCGCGCATGGTGTTGCCGACGGTTCAGGCGCTGACGCTGACGGCAATTGTGATCGGCCTGGCGACCACGGCGCTGATGTTGTCCTTCGTCATCCTGATCTACCGGTATTACAAGACGCTGGATGTGAACGAGGTGAGGAAGTTGCGCGAATGAATACGGTGCTCCTGCATTCCCCGGCGCTGATCGTTGGCCTGCCCATTTTCGCCGCCATCCTCTTGATGGTGGTCTCCCGCTTTGGCGAAAAGGTCCGCGCCGTGGTGTTTTTTGCCGGCATTGCGCTGGCCTCCTTGGCGGCGATTTCCCTAGCGGAGCAGGTGTTGTCGCTTGGGGCGGTGCGGTATGTCTTCGGCGCGCCCTCGCCCGCCGCGCCGCTGGTGCCGCCGGACAGCGGCGGCATTCCCGTGCGCATCCTTTTCCATGTGGATGCCGCGGGCGCGCTGATGCTACTGGTGGCGGCTCTGACGTCGGTGGCGGCGGCGCTGTATGCCTTGCGCAGTGAGGAGCGTGCGAGCGGCAGGGAATACTTCTATCCGTTGTTCCTGTTGCTTGTGGGGGGCGTATACGGGATGGTGGCGACGGGCGACCTGTTCAATTTCTTTGTCTTTCTGGAAATCACCTCGCTGGCGGGGGCGGCGTTGACCGCCTACCGCATCGACCACGGCCTTGCGGCGGAAGCCGGGTTGAAATATGCGGTGGTCAGCACGTTGGGCGGATTGTCCTTCCTGCTGGGCGTGGGCATTCTGCTGGCCCGGCACAACCTCCTGAACATGGCGGCCCTCGGCGCCCGCATTGACCTCGCGGGCTTCGGCGTGCCGGAGGCAGTGGCCATGGCGCTGATGATTGTTCCGCTGGCCATGAAGTGCGGCGCGGTGCCGATGCACCAGTGGACGCCGGACACCTATTCGCGCGCCCCGGCCCCCGTGTCGGCCTTTCTGCTGGTCTCCAGCCAGGCCAGTCTGTATGGACTCTTCCGGATCGGCTTCAGCTTGTTCGGCCTTTCCATGGATGTCTCCACGGTGGGCTTGTTCGTGGTGATTCTGGCGGTGCTCTCCATGTTCATCGGCGTGACCATGGCGATTCCGCAGCATGATGTGAAACGGCTGATTTCCCACCACGCCGTCTCCCAAACCGGCTATATGCTCCTCGGGGCGGGGGTGTGCCTGGCCGTGCTGGGCGATCCGGAAAAGGTGCGGGTGTTCGGGCGCGATGCGCTGGCGGGCAGCCTGTTCCATATGATGAACTATGCCGTTTACAACGGCCTGCTCTTCCTCGCCGCCGGTGCCGTCATCTACCGGACCGGCACGCGGAACCTCGACCGAATGGGTGGCCTGGGGCGCACCATGCCTCTGACGATGGCCTGTTTCGGGGTCGGTGCGCTGGCCATCGCTGGTATTCCGCCGATGAGCGGTTTTGCCTCGAAATGGGTGCTGTATGAATCCGTCTTTCGCTATTCGCCGCTGCTGAGCATGGTGGCCATGGTGGTTAGCCTCTTGACGCTGGCCAGCTTTGTGAAGGTGTTCCAAGCGATGTTCCTGGGCCCGCAACGTGCGGCCTATGCCGCCGTCCGGGACGTGCCGGCGGCCATGTGGGGCGCAATGGCCGTGCTGGCCGTCCTGACGGTGTTGCTTGGCCTCTTCCCCGATGTGGTGATGCAACGCCTGTTGCTGCCGGCGGCGGATGCGCTGATCAACCAAACGGCGTATACCATGCCGCTGGGAGGCGCCCAATGAAGGCTCCCTTTGTGATGATGGCCATGCTGGAGACCACCCATGGGGGCTGGAGCCCTCTGGTTTGGCTGGTGGTGTTTGCTGCCGCCTGCGGAGTGGCCCTGTGGATTCGCGCCATCGGGCGCGGGGATTCTCGCACGGGCGGGGCTTCGCAAAAGCCATTCCTTTCCGGCAATGACTTGGCCGATCCCGAGGATGCGCGGGTGGCGGCCTCCAATATGTATTGGGGCTTCACCCATGCCCTGCGTGTGTATTACCGGCGAGTGATGGCGTTCCACTCCGGGAGTTTGGCCGATTCCATCCTGTGGTTTCTGGTGGTTCTGGCCATGCTGTTGCTGGCGGGGAGGGTGGCATGAGATTGAAGGCAAACAAAGCCCTCGGACGTTCGCTCTGGGTATATTTGTGCAACACCGGCTCCTGCAATGGCTGCGATATCGAGTGCGTGGCGTTGGGGACTTCCCGCTACGATGTGGAACGCCTTGGCGTCAAGATTGTCGGCTCCCCGCGGCATGCGGATGTGCTGATCGTCACGGGGCCCGTCACCCGCAAAATGGAGCCCCGCCTCCGGATGATCTACGAGCAGATGCCGGACCCCCGCTTCGTCATTGTTGCCGGAGTGTGCGGCATGAGCGGCGGCATGTTTTACGATTCCTATGCGCTGGCGGGTCCCATCGACCAGATCATCCCGGTGGATGTCTATGTGCCGGGATGCCCGACACGTCCCGAAGCCGTCATCCACGGCCTTTCCCTGCTGCTGGAGAAATTGGAGAAGATGGAGTCATGAGCGAAAACAGGCGGCATTGGAAGAATGATCCGCGCATTTCCGCGCCGGAGCAGCGCAAAACACCGGCGGAAGTGCTGGAGCTGTTGACGGCCTCGGCGGGGGAGGCCTTTCTGGAAGGCCGCGTGGCGGAATGGGTGGAAGGGGCCTCCACGTCGGCGGACCCCTACCGCCAGGTTTGGCTGAAGATCCACCGCGACGCGTTGCATGCCGTGGTGAAGCGTCTCTTCGGCATCCAGTTCCCTCATTTTGTCGTGATTGCCGCGGAGGACCGTGGCGAGACGATTGAGTTGCCGTACATTTTCCGCCTGTACCACGGCGCCTGGCATGAGGAAATCCTGGTGGTCATTACCGCCGTGGTGCCCAAAAGCGATCCGGTGGTGGACACCTTGAGCGATCTGATTGCCGGCATTGTGCTCAGCGAGCGGGAAAAGCAGGAAATGATCGGCGTGGTGGTCAGAAACATCCCCGACGGTCGTCGCATGTTCTTGCCCGAGGATTTTCCGCAAGGCGTCTATCCCTGGCGGCGGGATGAAACCGGCGTTGCGGACACCATGGTCCGCCATCTGTGGGCCACGGGCCGCGAGGCCTTCAACGCCAGGGAAGCGGAAAAGGCCGCTGCAGCCGCGGAGATGGCGTCCGCCGCCGCGCCGCCTGCATCTGCGGAAGAAGGGGGAAACCCATGAGCCGGAGCATCACACCCTACCAAACGTCCATCGGGCCCACGCATCCAGCCTTCAAGGAGCCCATCCAGCTGGTGTTCGATCTGTGCGGCGAAACCATCCTGAAGGCCAATTTCGCTCCTGGCCAGGCCCATCGCGGCGTGGAATGGATGGGCACCCGGCGCAATCCCGTACAGGTGCTGTATCTCGCGGAGCGCTTGTGCGGCATTTGCGGCATCACTCATTCCTTGGCCTTTGCCCGTGCCGTGGAGCAAATCGCCGGCATTCAGGTGCCGCCGCGAGCGCATTACATCCGCTCCATCGCCTGCGAGCTGGAGCGAATCCATTCCCACTTGCTGTGGGCGGGGGTGGCCGCGCATGAATTGGGCTTCGATTCGTTGTTTTATCTGACGTGGCGCGCCCGCGAGCGCGTGATGGATTTGATGGAGGCCTTCACCGGCAACCGCGTGCACTATGCCTTGATTCAGATCGGCGGTGTCCGGCGCGATCTCTCGGAGGACATGATCCTCAAGATCAAGGAAACGCTGGATTACTATGCCGGCGTATACGACGAGTTGCGCACGTGCCTGCTGGAGGATTCCAGCGTCCGGCTACGTTGCCGGGATGTCGGCATTCTGACCGCCACGGAAGCGTTGGAACTGTGCGCCGTCGGCCCGACGGCCCGGGCGTCCGGCGTGCCCAGCGACATCCGCCGCGACCACCCGTATGCCGCCTATGCCGATGTGGAAGTGACTTCCGTGTTGCCGAATCAATACACCGGTGAAATCCGTGGCGATGTGTATGACCGCATTGTCGTGCGCGTGCTGGAGCTTCAACAGTCCGTGAAGCTCATCCGGGGCTTTCTCGATCAGCTTCCTGAAGGCGACTTGTTGGCCATTCCGAAAATTATGGTGCTGCTGGCCAAATTGAAGAAGGCCGAAGGCGAGGCCGTGGGGCTCCACGAAGCGCCGCGTGGCGAAGTGGCGCATTATGTGCGCATGGGCGGAGCCGAAACCATTGCCGCGTGGAAGGTGAAGGCGTCGTCCTACAGCAACTATATGTCTTGGGTGCCCATGCTGGTGGGCGAGCAGGTGGCGGACATCCCCATCATTGCCGCATCGATCGATCCCTGCATTTCCTGCACCGACCGCGTGATGCTCACCGGCGGTGGCCGCAACGAGGTTTGGACGAAGGAAGACCTCACCCGGCTTTCCGTCGCCAAAACCCGCCGCATCCAGGCGAAGCTGAAAGCGGAGGGATGAGCCGTGGCGGACGTCTTCTATTCCATCCTGTGCGTGTTCGGTCTGGCTTTTTACGGCATCTTTCTCGGCTTGGTGTTTTCCGGTGTGGACCGAATGGTGGTGGCACGGATGCAGTCCCGCATCGGGCCACCGCTGTTTCAACCGTTTTTTGATGTGCTGAAGCTCTTGAACAAGCAGGACATGCTCCCGGCCAACGCCGTGCCGGGAATCTTCCGCATGGCGCCCGTGGTCGCGCTGGCCGCCGCCGTCACCTTGTTGTTTTATCTTCCCTTGGGCGGCATCGGTGCGCCGGTGCTGGAAGGCCGTGGGGATGCCATTCTGGCGTTGTATCTGTTGTTGATCCCGGGCCTAGCCATGGTGATCGGCGGCTTTGCTGGCGGCAGCCCCTATGCGGCCATCGGGGCCCAGCGGGAAATGGTCACCATGATTTCCTATGAGCTTCCCCTGGCCACCGTCATCTTGACTTTTGCCTGGAAGTTGGCTTCGCTGGGGGTGGCGCAGCCGTTCTCCCTCGGGGTGATGGCTGCCCAGCCCATTTGGGGGTATGTCGGCCTGCTGGGGAGCCTCGGCGTGGTGATTTTGTTTTTTGTCATGTTGCTGGTCACGCCCGGCGAATTGGGGCGCATCCCGTTCGACTCCCCGGAGGCCGAAACAGAGCTGGCCGGCGGCATCTTGGTGGAATACTCTGGCCGTAGCCTAGCGTTGTTCCAGCTCGCCATGGCGGTCAAGACGGTTGCCATGGGCGCTCTGATGGTCACCTTGTTCCTGCCGTGGAATGTGAGCGGCTGGATCGCTCTGCCCGCCCCGGTGGGAGCCGTGGCGGACTTTCTGTTTTTCCTGGTGAAGGTCGGTTTCCTCCTGTTCTTTTCCGTGAGTGTGCTTCGTGCGGCGATGGCGCGCCTGCGCATCAGCGATGTGGTGACGGGCTATTGGAAATGGATCGGCTCGGCGGCCGTGGTCGGCCTGCTGTTGATCCTGCTGGATGCCAAAGGATGAACCGGAAAAGGAGCCCGACATGAAACTTCCGTTTTTCCGCCAGTTGTTCAACACCCTCCGGCGCAAGCCCGAGACCAATCCCTTTCCGTTCACCCATCAGCCCAAATCGGTTGCGGCATTCCTGCGCTCGGCGGCGCAACACGATGTCCTCTTGAATCCGCCCGTGCCGGTGCCGGAAGGCGCACGCTTCCGCCTGCTCTACGACAGCCGCATATGCATCGGCTGCAACATGTGCCTGAAGGTGTGCACTGCCCATGCCTTGGAAAAGGCGCCCGGCAAAAAAACAGTCCGGCTTTTCCGCGGCCAGTGCATTTGCTGCGGCCAGTGCATGGAAGTCTGTCCCAAAGGCTGCTTCTCCATGGATGATTGCTTCATGCAGGCCGACAGCGACCGCTACTCGGCCGCCCTAGTGGAAGAATAGGCCGCCCTGCGTCCTCATCCGCGGCCACCCCCTCAGCTGGATTTGTGCACCCACTTGACCATGCGGAAGTTTCGGCAGGCCATGGAATAAAGCGGTGGAATTGCTCTGCATCCGGAGGCTCATGCTATGCCGCGGCCTGCGCGCTTGCCGGATGTGCGAGGGGCCTGCGGCGCCCTGAAAGCCCTCGACGTGGGAATAGGGCTGTGGTAGGGTCTTTTCGCGTGGATTGCGTTCGTAGCTCAATTGGACAGAGCTTCTGACTTCGGATCAGAAGGTTGCAGGTTCGAGTCCTGCCGGACGCGCCAGCTTTCGCGGGAGAGACCCGCGCAGATTGTGGATTTGAGAGGAAGGAAGAAACAATGAAAATTGGTTTGGGCTCGGATCACGGCGGGTTTGTCATGAAGCAGGAAATCAAGAAGCTTCTCACCAGCCGCGAAGGCATGGAGTTGACGGATTTTGGGACGTACAGCGCCGAATCGGTGGATTATCCGGACTTTGCGGCCGACGTGGCCCGGCGGGTCTCCGAAGGCTCCCTGGAAGAAGGCGTGCTGGTTTGCACCACGGGGGTGGGCATGAGCATCACCGCCAACAAGTTTCCCCATGTGCGCGCCGCGCTGGTCTTCAACGCCAAAATGGCGCGGATGGCTCGTGAGCACAACAATGCCAATATCCTGGTGCTGGGCCAGGAAATCACGCCGTTGGAAGAACTGCCCGCCATTCTCGACGCCTGGTTTGCCGCGGAATTCGAGCCCGGCGGGCGGCACGACCGGCGAGTCCGCAAAATCGACGCCTATGCCCTCAGCGTGGCCGAGCCGGAAGCCGTTCACGCCCAAGATGCCGAAATCTACGCCTCTTTGCGTGGTGAAAGCCGTCGCCAGCGCCAGAACATTGAGCTGATTGCATCGGAAAACTATGTCAGCCGGGCGGTCCGGGAGGCCCAGGGGTCCGTCATGACCAACAAATATGCGGAAGGATATCCCGGAAAACGCTACTACAACGGGTGCGAATTTGTGGATGAGGCGGAAACCCTCGCCATCGACCGCGCCCGGCAACTCTTCGGCGCCGAGCACGTCAACGTGCAACCCCACAGCGGGAGCGGCGCGAACATGGCGGTATATTTCGCCATGCTCCAGCCCGGCGATACCATGCTCGCGATGAGCCTGGACCATGGGGGGCATTTGACCCATGGCCACAAAATCAACTTTTCCGGCCGGTTCTTCAATGTGGTGCCCTATGGCGTGGACCGCGAAACCGAGCTGATCGACTATGACCGGATTGCCGAGTTGGCGGGGGAGTACAAACCCAAAATGCTCTGTGCCGGCGCCAGCGCCTATTCCCGAATCATCGATTTCAAGCGCCTGCGCGCCATTGCCGACAGCGTGGGCGCCTACCTGATGGTCGATATGGCCCACATTGCCGGGCTGGTCGCCGCCGGGTTCCATCCCAGTCCGGTGCCCCATGCCGATTTTGTCACCACCACCACGCACAAGACTCTCCGGGGCCCGCGCGGCGGCATGATTCTGTGCCGCGAGGCCTATGCCCGGGACATCGACAAACAGGTCTTCCCCGGCATTCAGGGCGGTCCCCTCATGCACGTCATTGCCGCCAAGGCCGTCAGTTTCCAGGAAGCCTTGCAACCCTCCTTCAAGGAATATGCCCGCCAGATCGTGGCGAATGCCCAAACCCTGGCCGCCGAATTGGAAAAAGCCGGCATGCGGATCGTCTCCGGCGGAACAGATAACCACTTGATGCTGGCGGATTTGACGGCCTTGGGCATCACCGGGAAGGAGGCCGCCGCCGCCTTGGATGAGGCGCTCATCACTGTGAACAAGAACGCCATTCCTTTTGATCAGGAAAAACCCTTTGTCACCTCCGGCATCCGCTTGGGAACCCCGGCCATCACCACCCGCGGCATGAAGGAGAAGGAAATGGCCCGGATTGCCTCCTGGGTGGGGCAGGTGGTTGCCGAGCCGGGAAATGCCAAACTCCGCACGCGCATCCGCGAAGACGTGTTGGCCCTGACCGATCGCTTTCCCGTTCCGTAGATCTTTTTCGTTTGTTTCGAAAATATTAAAAATAGGGTCAAGATAACATAAGCGGGTTATTTCGAAATAATTTCAGCAAAATCTTATATGTGTTGCAATGACGATGATTGAACCGCCATTCGCATTCTTTGAGGTGTAAATAAAACGTCG
>JAISGX010000069.1 GCA_031262805.1 Verrucomicrobiota bacterium
CAGATGCTGGAGATGGATTCCGGGCATGAATTGCTGATCTATGACGGATTGGGCGGGCAGCAAGAGTTGTCCCGTGCAGATCAGACTTTGAATCCACAGCGGGCAAATCCCCACGGCAAATCCAATGCCGAAGCCCAGCAGGTTTCGAAACAGCCTGATCCGGCGGTCGGCCAGCCAAGACCACAGGACATAGAGGCCCAGCGGAAGCAAAAGGATGATGGACGCTTCCCGAACCGCGCAGGCGAATCCCATCAGCAGGCCGATGACAGGCGCCTGCCAGCGCTTTTCCCCGTGGCAACGGGCATGCCGAACGGCCAGCACCATGGCCCCCAGCGCCAGCAGATACGAAAGCGGATCCCGGTAGGGGTTGAGCAGAATGAGCACCAGCCAGCGGTCGAAACAAAAGAAAAAGGTGAAGGTGACGGCGGCGATCTGCCATCCCGGCAAACCTTCACGTCCGGGGCGGGCCTGGGCCACCAGCACCGTCCCCAACAGATAGCAGAACAGGAGGATGGGCAGGTTGACCCAAAAGATGTGAAACGGGCCCATGACCGCCAATGCCCCCCGCAAAAAGAGCGGAAACCCAACAGCAAACATGCTGGTCTGAATTTCCGTTTTTAGATGGCTGGCGAAGTGTAGCCAATTGAGGGGGTCGGAGAAGGCGCGGATTTCATAATGACGGACCAGAAAAAGAATCCAAACCAAGATTTGGAGAAGCGGAAGGAGCCACAGCAGGCATGGGCGGCGGCGGCATAGAAAATGGGGATGGGCTTCCTTGGACGGCATATTCACACACGGAGATATATTAAATTACGAGTATGTGTGAAAATTTTATGATGGCAAGAATATTCAAATGAAATTCATTTTTGGGCCCTGCGGACCCGGGAGGCCTGCCGCGCAGGCTATGCCGTGTTTGACGCGACGGCGGGGGAGAGGAAGAGGCTCGTCAAAGGAATTGAAGTGGATGCGGAAGGGAACCCGTCGGGACATTTTGTGTTTTCCGACTAGGTGAGTTCCGGTAGAGTCGCGGACATTCAAATTTCAGGAGACCGCCATGCTGACAACCAAACGCTTTGATTATGTTGCTTTCGATCTAGTGCATCTGCACCCGTCGGTTGCCAACCACCGTCCGCTGAATGAAGCCAAAGTGGCGCATTATGCGGACGATATTCTCCATAACGGGCTACTGGAACCCCTCGTGGTCTGGGAGCGGAATCCGGGTGAATACTATCTGGTCGGGGGATTCCACCGCTACAATGCCATCCGGCGCATCCGCTCCGAGCGGCCCGGCTATTTCGACCAGATCGATGTGCGCGTGGTTCACGGCGAGCTGGATGAAATCCAAGCCTTGAATTTGAAATTGAATGCCGACCGGCTTGATGCCCGGATTACAGACTATTTCGATGCAGTGATTTTCATGTCCAATGCCAATTGGGACCATGCTCGGATTGCCAGATTTCTGGATAAGCGTTCGGCGTGGATCGAGGATATCCTCCGGTATGCGCCGGGCATGGATTCCCGAGTTCGACGCTTGTTGGAAAAAGGAGAGATCAGCTGGAGCAAGGCCAAGGCCCTCTGCAAAGCCGTTTCTGCCGCCCCTCCGGGAGAGGAACGGGCCACTTTGGATATCGCGTTGGCGGCCCTCCACGCTCCGGCGGCGGCCAAACCGTTGACGTTTCGTCGGGCGGCCAAAAAAT
Source organism: Verrucomicrobiota bacterium (assembly GCA_031262805.1). Lineage (GTDB taxonomy): Bacteria > Verrucomicrobiota > Kiritimatiellia > CAIQIC01 > Lenti-01 > JAISGX01. The sequence goes on from JAISGX010000069.1 coordinate 1,698, forward strand.
TGAAACAGGCGAAGGGGGCCTTTACGGTTACCGGCGAAGATATAGCCGCGTTGCTGGAGGTGGTCCGCGGCAGATCCACCGATGCAGGCGCTCTGGAACGGGTACGCACGGCTTTTCCGGGGCTGTTGGAGAAATAGGTTTTTCTTGTTGGAAAGCGGATGGGTTGTGTAACCTCTTCTCCATAAGATGAGAACGTCTGGAAAACAATATTGGATTGCCGTGCTTTTGGCCGTTTGCTCCCTAGGCGGCTCTGGCTGTGCCTTGGTCCGGCGCGGAGCGGCCAAAGCCATCACCCCCGTGGCGTCCCAACTGACGGATGGGCTGATGCATCAGGGCGATCTGGACTTGGTTCGCGAAGGAGCCCCGGCCTTCCTGCTGGTGCTGGATGCCTTGGCGGAGGCCCATCCAGACAATCCAACGGTGCTGGTGGCCGCCGCGGAAGCCCAAATGGCGTATGCCACTGGGTTTGTCGCTACGGATAATCCCCCCCGGGCCAAGCTGATGTACAACAAGGCCCGGACATACGGCATTCGGGCGCTTTCCAAAAATAAACGGTTCGCTAGGGCGCTGGAAGGAACTTCCCAGGACGCGTTTGAAGATTCTCTGCGCTCCTTCAAGGTCCGGGATGCCCAGGCGCTCTTCACCACCGCAGCATCCTGGGTGATGTGGATCATCGCCAGTGCCGATTCCCCGGTGGCCCTTGGCGATCTGCCCAAGGTGATGGCCCTCATCGCCCGCGTCCGGGAACTGGAGCCCAACATCCGGCAGGGGGGCATCGATATGTTCTATGGCATTTACTACACCGTCCTGCCGCTCGGCGGCGGACGGGATTTGGCCAAAGCCAAAGCCCACTTTGAACGTAGCATGGACATCGCCGGTCCGGACTACCTGCTGCCGCGGGTGACCTATGCCGAATTCTATGCGCGCTATGCGTTTGATGAAGACCTGTTCGAAACCACCCTAAACGACGTACTGGCGGCGACGCCCACCCGACCGGAATTCACCCTGCTGAATTCCGTTGCAAAAACTCGGGCGCAGGCATTGCTGGACCGGATGGAAGAGTTGTTTTAACCCCGTGAAAAGGCGGATCAAATGAAAAGAACGATTTATTGTGCCCTGTGGATGATGCTCGCCATGGCGATATGCTCCCATGCCGCTGTGACGCTGAAACTGGCCACCCAGGCGCCCGAGGGAAGCATCTGGATGCGGGCGCTCAACGACGCCAAGGCGGAAATTGAATCGGCCACGAGCGGCGACGTCAAAATAAAGATTTATCCTGGCGGCATCATGGGGACGGAAAAGGACGTGCTCTTCAAAATTCGCACCGGCCAGTTGCAGGGGGGCGGCTTTATGGGATATGCCATTGAAAAGATTTGTCCCGATGCCCGCGCCTTGATGTTTCCCATGGTGTTCCGGAACTATGCGGAAGTGGATGCGGTGCTCGAAAAAATGCGCCCGCTCCTAGCCGAGGACGCCCGCAAAAACGGCTTTGAGGCGCTGGGCTGGACGGAAGTCGGCTTCAGCTACGCCTACAGCGTCAAGCCCATCGCGGATCTGGACGAGTTGCGCGCCACCAAGGTGTGGGCATTGGATTCCCCCATGCTGTTGGAATTGTTCGCCGCCGGCCGCATTTCCGGCATTCCCGCCAATGTCACAGATGTGCTGACCTCCCTCCAAACCGGTGCATTGGAAACCGTGTTCGGTCCGCCCACCGCCGCCGTGGCTGTTCAGTGGCACACCCGGGTCCGCTATTACAACACCATGCGCCTAACCTATGCCGTGGGCGGCGTCTTCGTGTCCAATGTCGGCTGGAAATCCATTCCCGCCATTCATCAGGAGACGGTTCGAGAAGCCTTCGATAAACACTGCCGCTTGTTGACCCCGAAGGTCCGCAAGAGCGATTTGGAAGCCTTGGACTTCATGCAGGCACAAGGCGTGCAACCGTTGGAGGCCACGCCCGAAACCTATGAGGAATTCGTCCGGATTGCCGATGCGGCCTTGGAAAAAGGAAAAGGCGCTGTGTTCTCGGAAGAAACCTGGGATGCCCTGCAGCTGTTTTTGCTGAATCTACGCACACCCTGATGGCGTACTTTCACACCATTTTCCTGGTCGTCAGCCGTTGGATGGACCGGCTGGAACGGGCCGTGTTGACGGTATTGGTGACGGGCATGGTGGGGGTGGCCGCCGTTCAGATCATTCTCCGGAATCTCTGGCACACCGGATGGCCATGGGTGGATCCCTTGCTTGGTATGGCCCTGCTTTGGTTGACCATGCTGGGCGCTCTGGCCGCCACCGGACTTGGACGCCATATTTCCATTGACCTGGTTTCCGCCCTGTTGCCCCGCCGTTGGGCGCAGCGGGTGGGGCGGGTGACCGCGTTGGCCAGCGCCGGGGTGTGTAGCCTGCTCGCCTGGGCCGCGGGGCGCTATGTCGGCTTCCAGCAGGAGATGGATATTTCCCGACTGCTGGATGTTCCGATTTGGAAATACTACATGGTGGTCCCCATTGTGTTCTGGCTGATGGCCTTCCGCTTTACCCTGCGCTCGTTCCTGCCCGCCTCTTGGGTTGCACCCGCGCCGGAAACGGAGTCGGCATCGGAAGTGGGGGGGGCGGCGCCATGATCGGCTGGGGCATTCTTCTCTTTGCCGCCCTTGGCACGCCGATGTTCATTTTGTTCGGCGCGCTGGCCATGCTGGCCTATCATTCGGAAGGCATTGATTTTTCCATCGTGATTGGCGAACTGACGCGCCTGACCAGCATGCCCATGCTACAGGCGCTGCCCATGTTCGCGCTGGCCGGCTATGTACTCGCCGGTAGCCGGGCCTCGGAACGCCTGCTGCGCATCACCCGTGCTACGTTGGGATGGATGCCCGGCGGCCTCGCCATCGTCTGCGTGCTCACCTGCACTTTTCTGACGGCATTCACCGGCGCTTCCGGCGTGACCATTGTGGCCCTAGGCGGCCTCTTGTTCCCTGCGTTGGTGAGGGATGGATACCGCGAAAAAGCCGCCCTGGGACTGGTGACCAGCGGCGGCAACATGGGCGTGCTGTTTGCGCCGAGCCTTCCGCTCATCCTCTATGCCATCATCGCCCAGCCTATTTCCGGGGACGTCACCATCGAGGCTCTCTTCCGGGCCGGTATTCTGCCGGGCCTGCTGGCCGTGGGCGTTCTGGGGCTCTACGGCGTATGGGCCGGGGTCCATGCCCACATTCCCCGCCGCTCCTTTTCCTGGCACGAACTCGGCTCCGCCCTGTGGGAGGCCAAGTGGGAGCTGCCGTTGCCCTTCGTGGTGTTGGGCGCCATTTACAGCGGCATGCTGGTGGCCAGTGAAGCCGCCGTCATCACCGCCGCCTATGTCTTGATTGTGGAAATCCTGATTTACCGTGAAATTCCGGTTCGAAAATTAACCGACATCGTCCGCGAAACCGTGGTCCTGATCGGCGGCGTACTGCTTATTTTGGGCATGGGCATGGCCATCACCAACTATTTGATCGACCAGGAAGTGCCCCAGCTCATCCTCGAATGGGTGGGGGAACGCATCCAGCATCCGCTCGTCTTCCTGATCACCCTGAATGCCTTTCTGCTCGTGGTGGGTTGCGTGATGGACATCTATACCGCCACCGTCGTCATTGTGCCGTTGCTGGCGCCCCTAGCCATCCGCTACGGCATTCACCCCGTCCATCTGGCCGTCATCTTTCTTGCCAACCTAGCCATCGGTTACAGCACCCCGCCGGTCGGCATGAACCTGTTCATTGCCGCCATGCGGCTGAAGAAGCCGTTGATGAAGCTGGCGACGGCCTCCTTGGCCGTGATGGGCCTGATGCTCGCCATCCTTCTGTTGATCACCTACTGGCCGTCCCTGAGCCTGGCCCTAGTGCGCTAAAAACCATTTTTCCACACGGTGGAAAACTATGGGGAGCGGAGCGCTCGGGCGGCCGGGCGTCCGCAAGCGGAAGCCGCTGAATCAGGACAATTGCGCAACGGAATCCTTCAGAATGGCCGCAGAGTGTTGCAGGGCCTCCAGTTCCTCTTTGGCTAGCTTGACCTCCGGAATCTGTTCGATGCCGTTGGCGCCGACCACACACGGCACGCCCAGCGTCACATCCGATAGGCCGTACTGTCCGGTCAACGGAGCGGAAACGGTCATGATCTGGCGCGTGTTGCGCAGAATGGCGCTCACGATATGCGTCATGGCCATCGCCACACCAAAGCTCGTGGAACCTTTGTAGTCAATGATGTGGTAGGCGCTCCGGCGCACCTGTTCAAGGATTTCAGAGCGGTGGGCCTCCAGATCGCACTTGCCCTGGCTCATGCAATAATCCGTCAACGGAACACCGCCGATGTTGACGATGGACCACGCCGCGATTTCACTGTCTCCATGTTCGCCCATGATCAAGGCATGCACGTTCTTGGCGGAAACGCCGTAGCGGGCCGCCAACAGCCAGCGGAACCGCGCGGAATCCAAGACGGTGCCGCTACCCAGAATCCGGCCCATCGGCCATTGTGTCCGCGCCTGCGTCACATGGGTGATGACATCCACAGGGTTGGAGACAATCAGCACAATGGCTGTCGGATTGACCTGTTGCACATCCTGCACCACACCCGTGACGATTTTGGCATTCACCTGTAGCAGATCCAAACGGGTTTGGTTGGGACCGGCCTGCGCCTTGCCCGCTGTGATGACGACCACGGCGGCATCGCGGTAGGCGTCTGGGGCCGTTCCTTCATGGATGTCCACCGTGGGATAGAAAGGCGCGCCGTGGGCCAGGTCCAACGCCTGCCCCTTGGCCAGAGTCGCATTTACATCCACCAAGACAATCTCCTCCGCCACGCCCGACTGCGCCAAGGCAAAGGCAAATCCGGAACCAACGGCTCCTGTTCCGACAACGACAACCTTGCGTGATTTGATATTCATACATCCCTCTTTCTAGTTCATGTTTTTTTTACAAAATAGCAGATCGTCAGGAAAAGGGAAACGTTTTCCTTCAAAAAGGAAATAGATGACACACCTTTCCTGACTTCCAAGGGACAGGACAACGAATCTCCGAAAGGCCCTCAGGCGTCCGAGACAAGGAGGAATGGCGCGCCCTTCATTTTTCACTCGCCGCCTGCGGCCTGAAAGTTGAAAATGACGGAATGAATGAAGCCCCTCCTTTACATCCGGCTCTATGGAAGCAAGCCAGCTGGTGGCGAGTTGAACCGTGTTGCATTTCCCAGAGGCGGATCGCCGCTCGATAGGAAAACCACCCATGCATGAGTCTTCTTCCTCTTTTCTCCCTGCCAGCAGCCGCCCACAGATCTGGCAGCCTCCCATGGAAGAGGTGGAGGCTTTTCTGAACCGGAAGACCATCCTGGTTTCCCGATGGGGATACAAACGCGGCGGATTGCCAGAGGCGGATTATCAGGCGATTCTGACGGAGGAGGCCGAAGCGCACTTGCGGCGGATTGAAGGAGAAAACCGAGAAAATGCCATGCTACCGCCCCGAATTGCCGCCCGCTGGTTGCCCGCTCGGCGCGAAGGGGAGGGGGTTCGGGTTTTCCTGCCGGAGGAGGAGAAGGCCGTTGTGCTTTCGTTTCCACGCCTCCGGCCGGAATCGGGCGGTAGCATCGTGGATTTTGTTTCGCAACAGGAAGCTTGGCTTGGTTTTTTTGTCGCCACGGTGGAGGATGAGCGGACCGCCCGGTTTCTGGAAAACCTCCAACGGGAAGGCCATTATCAGGAATATCATTTCTGGACCGGCTTTGCCGCCGAATGGACGGAGGCCGCGGCGGAATGGGCGCACCGCGCCATGATGGGGCCAGCGGCCCACCAACAAAGCGCCCGTTATGCGCCCGGATATCCCTCCTGCCCGGATTTGATGTTGAACCGACTGATCTGCGCCTGGACCGGGGCGGACAAAATGGGCGTGCAGGCGCTGGCATCCGGTATGATGACGCCGGAATTCACCACCGCAGCCCTTCTGGTGCCCGGCGGGCGGCGGTTGCCCTGACTTGAAACAAACCGCTATTTGTCCTATCCTGATGAAATAGGAGGATACACATGAAAGCAAACGGAATGATGAAGCGCACGTTGGTGGCGGGGTTTGTTTTGGCGGCCGGTCTGTCGGCTTCCGCCTTCGAGTGGCGGACCCATGTATCGAATGCCTTGGTGGAGGCAAAGGCGAAGGATCGCCCGCTTCTGTTGTTTTTCACCGGGTCGGATTGGTGCGGCTGGTGCCAGCTGTTGAATAAGGAGGTTTTTGATACAGAGGCCTTTGAGGACTATGCGAATTCCTCGCTGGTGAGCGTGATGTTGGACTTTCCCCAGAAAACCCGCCTGCCTGCGGAACAGGTGGAGCAGAATGAACGCCTGGCCAAGCGGTATGAGGTGCGGGGGTTTCCCACCATTCACCTTTTTTCCCCCGACGGCGAATGGATTGGCCAGTTGGGCTATCAGCCCGGCGGGCCTGAAGCATTTATAAAATCCATCAACCAGGAACAGGCCCGTTTCCGGCTCCGGCGGAAAGTGAACGAGCAGATGCCGCGCTTGGAGTAAAATGAAAAGTCGGGGCTTGGCGGCGACGTTTCGTTTTGGTTAAAATGTTCGGGATGGTTGGGCTTTTATACAGTATAGCGAAAGGGACCGCTTTTCTTCCGAGAAGCTGGGCCATGGGTTTGGCCCGTCATTGGGGATGGATGGTGGCCCATGTGTTCCGGATCCGTCGGCCCTATGTGTTGGACGCGCTGGCGGCATCCTTTCCCGAAAAATCGATAAAGGAACGGAAGGCCATCTACAACCAGATGTGCGTCCAGCAGATGCTGACGTTGATGGAAGTCGTTCGCTATGTTGGGGGCCGGGACAAGGAAATGCGGGAGCGCATGGAAGTGCATGGCGAGGAGCTGGCCCGCGAAGCGTATGACCGTGGCAAAGGCGTGCTGGTCCTCATTGCCCATTATGGGAACTATCCGTTGCTGGCCCTGCAGGTGCCGTCGCTGTTCGGCTATTCTTTGTCTATCGTGGCCAAGACCTTTAAGAACAAGGCCCTCAACGAAATTTGGTGGGAGTTGCAGCGCAGGGCGGGCGTCAATGGTATTGCCTCCCACAACGCCTACCGGGCCTGCGTCCGCGCACTCCGCAAAAAAGAGTTGGTCGGCTTCATGCTGGACCAAAACCGTCCGGCTTCTCAAGGCGTGTTCGTAGACTTTTTCGGCCGCCCGGCTTCGACCTCGCCCGGTCTGGCCTTCATGGCGGCCCAGACCGGAGCGCCCGTGTTGCCCGTCTTTATGCGGCGAACGCCGGATGGTCGGCATATCCTAACCGCGTTGCCGCTCCTGGAGCCACCGCCGGACCGGAAAGCCGAAACATTGAAAGCTTGCACGGCCGCTTATACCCACCTCATTGAAGAACAGATCACCGCCCATCCGGAGCAGTGGCTCTGGTGGCACAAACGCTGGAAAACCCAGATGCCGCAGGACCCCGTCCCGGCTCTCCAGATGGATGGACCCTGACGGCATACCATGGCGCGGAAGCACTCCATTCGGTGGAAATGCCGGAAAAAACTGGAAATCCAGCTGGCCCGTTTCGGCTTGTCGGTGGTTCCCTGCTTTCCCCGTTCCTGGGTGCTCCGCTTGGCTAGGATGATGGGGTTCATCGGTTACACCTGCTCGCCGCACTGCCGTCGCATGGGCTTGGAAAATCTGGATATTGCCTTCGGTGAAACCAAGACACGGAAGGAAAAATGCCGGATCCTGCGGAAATCGCTGGATAACTTCGCCTTGGTCACCTTGGATTTATGCTGGTTCCTCCGCGATTCCGCTCCCCGTCTGGAACGCTGGTTCATTCCTTCTGCACGCCTCCAAAAGGAAAAAAGCCTTACCCATGCGCGCATCGGCATCACCGGGCATTTCGGGAATTGGGAAATGGTGGGGCGCTATTGGGCCACGCCGCCGGGGTCTCTTATGAGTGTGGCGATGCCCATCAAAAACACCAAAGTAGACGAACTGCTCAAAGAGGCCCGGGAGGTCACGGGGCAAATCGTGGTGGGGCGGGAGGGGGCATTGAAGAAGCTGATCCGCTTCCTCCGGCAGGACGGCTCGATTGGCCTGCTACTGGACCAAAATACGGCACCGCAGGAAGGTGGCATTTTCGTCGAGTTTTTCGGGAAGCCCGTTTCCGTTTCCCCCTCCGCCGGAAAACTGGCGGCCCTGACCGGTGCCACCGTGGTGATGGCCTTTGCCCTGCCGCAGCCGGATGGGTCCTATGTGGCGGACGTGATCCGACGGATTTCCAAGGAGGAAATCGAGGCTCTCCCCCGGGCGACGGCGGCGGCGGAGATCACCCAACAGATCACTCACTCCTATGAAGATCTGATCCGCGCCAAGCCAGAGTTCTGGCTCTGGAGCTATCGGCGGTGGCGGTATGTGCCCGAAGGCATGTCCGCAGACGATTTCCCATACTATGTAAAGGAATAACAGGAGAAAACAGCATGCTTGATTTTGCCACATACCAGCAAAACGCCACCACCACCGCCATCTATCCTCAACGGGGAGAAGGTAATTTCACTTATCCCGCCTTGGGCTTGGCCGGGGAAACCGGGGAAGTTTGCGAAAAGCTAAAAAAGGCCATCCGGGACGACGGTGGCATCATCACCTTGGATCGCCGCGTCATGCTCGCCAAGGAGCTTGGCGATGTATTGTGGTATTTGTCCGCCTTGTGCACGGAGCTGGGCCTCAGCCTCGAAGCCGTGGCCGCGGAAAATCTGGAAAAGCTGGCGGCTCGGAAGAAAACGGGCAATATCCAAGGTAGCGGAGATCTTCGCTGAATGCCGCGTCCTACCGCAGTTCTGTTTGATTTTGACGGCGTCATTGCAGACAGCGAACGCCTGCATCATCAAACCATGGTGGAAGTCATGGGGGAAACCGGTCCCGAAACCCCATGGTCCTTTTATCGGGAAAATCTGATGGGCATGGATGACCGGGCGGCCTTCGCCTTTCTTTTGAAGCGCTCGGGCGTTGCGGCCACGCCGGAAGCCGTCCGGGAGAAGATGGCCCAGAAGGCGGTTTTGTTCGCCAGGTATGCCGCAGAAGGACGGGTTCCCGTTTTTCCCGGTGCGGTGCGCCTGATTCGTTCCTGCATGGGGCGCGTGCCTTTGGGACTGTGTAGCGGTGCCGTGAAAAGCGATATTGACCCCATTGTTTCCGCCTTGGGACTGGACGAGGCCTTCGCCGTTCGCATCACAGCAGAAGATGTGCCGCAAAGCAAACCGCATCCCGCTAGCTATCAGCTATGCGTGGAAGCTCTGGCGGCCTTGTTTCCGCAACGGGACATCCGCCCCGGCACCTGCCTGGCCATTGAGGATTCTCCTGATGGAATTGCCTCCGCCCATGCCGCCGGTGTGCCGGTGCTGGCCGTGGCCACAAACTGCACGCAGGAGGAACTCCGGGCAACGCCCGCCTTCGCCAGCGTGCCGTCCTTGGACGACATGATACTGGAAAGCCTCCAGATCCTGGTTTCGGACAC
>JAISGX010000070.1 GCA_031262805.1 Verrucomicrobiota bacterium
GCGAGCTACACCTACAGCCCCTTCGGCGAGGTCCTGCTCAAAGAAGGCCCCTTCGATTCCCGATACCAATTCAGCACCAAGGAATACGATGAACCCACCGCCATGAACTACTACGGCTACAGGTTCTACAACCCCGAACTCGGAAGATGGATCAACCGGGATCCGAGAACCGAACTTGGCTTTCGCGTAGTGCGTATTCAGAGCCAAGCTTCTACTTCGCCTTGTTTCCCCAGTTCTCCTGACGGGGGTCTGTCGAATGATGTACCCCCAATGAGGATGTTTGATCAATCCTACACCTTTGCTCTAAACAATCCGGTGATTCACTACGATCCGCTCGGTCTAGTTACCCAAGTAGAATGTGATATGGAATACGAGGACTGTATAAATGGCTGTCGAGGATTGTGTACAACGCGGGAACGTGCACTTTGCTATTCGGAATGCATGGTCGCTTATGCCACTTGCCTTGGCCGCGCCGTTGCTGATTACTGCGCAAAGCATCCTGTTCTTTGCATTGGAACCGGAATTGGAATCGGCATAGTGATTCATGGTCCTACTCCTGTTCCTGCACCTGTTCCACTCGTTCTATAATCGGGGGAGAAATCATGTTCTTTCCGTTCTGTTCAGATAGGCTTTATGATCGCGATCGATGGCCTCTAGTCTGGGAAATAGAGAAAACCATCCAGGCGCTTGTCCTAGCCGATCTTCCGACGGTTCGTTCTGCTACATCCGACATGTTGAAATCTATGATCCGCGATCTCTTTCATACACAGAAGGCTTCACTTCTCACCGATGGCTACAGGGACGATATGCAATGGATTGATGTCTTTCTTGATACCGAAATTCCTCTTCTTCGCGAATTTCTTACCGACTTGCCGACTGATATGCACGACTTTCCCGCAATCTCTCAAATCAGGGAATATAGATTGATGCCTAATGAGAATCTCTCCATATGCATGCGTGATAGCGATGTGTTTCGAACTTACATCCAAGAGTCTGCAAGACTCTCATGAATAGGCGCTAACTCACAATGGCCCCGTCTACCTCAATCCGAAAGGAGCGGCTTCCGTTTAGTTTGGAGCCGGAAGAAGCTACAGACCCCGGACCTTTAGTCCGATGATGCCTTCAGCGCTACGGGGTGAATGGGGCCGGTTCCGTTGGCCCGGCTAGGTCGCCCATCCACCACAGGGAGCATGATCGACGATTCTTCTCGCCAGTTCCCCCCGAGTTCGTCAGAATAGAAACATCTATGAGTACACCCAATGACCTCGCGTCGCGTGTGACGGCGCTCTTTTCCTCCCCCAAATACCAGCCGATGCATGAGCGGGACCTAGCCAAGCGCCTACACCTGCCTTCCGGTCGGCGCGGAGAGCTCCGCCGCGTGCTTCGGGATCTCGAAGCCAAAGGCTTGGCATCTTGCACCCGCGGCGGACGCTGGGGCGCACCCCTCGCCAAAATTAACAGCATAGAAGGCATTTTTCGCGTCCGACAAAACGGGACCAGCTGGATCATCCCGGACGATCCGCAAACTCCGCCGTTGAAAATCGACGCATCCAATGCCGGCGTGGCCATGAACGGCGACCGCATCCAGGCCACGCTCATCCGGCGCGAGGGTTCCGAACGCCGGTTCGGCACCCGGCCGGAAGTTCGTGAAGCCCGCGTGTTGCGCGTGGTGGAACGGAAGCGGAGCTGGGTGGTGGGCATTTTGCAGGCCACGCCTTATTACGCCTATATCGTCCCCCGAGACGCCTTGCTAAAAACCAACATCAAGCTGACGGACCCGCCGCACAAAATGGAGGCCATGCTCGGCCATCTTGTCGCCGCACGGATTATGGAGGATGAGCCGTCCGAAGGACGCCCGGTGACCGCCACTTTCGACACCGATTTAGGAGACCCCGACAGCGCGGCAAACGACATTCCGGGCCTGTTGATCGACCACGGCTTTTCGGAAACCTTTCCCGCCGTGGTTCAAAAAGCCGCCAACCGGGTGCCCAAGGGCCTGGGCCGGCATGACAGCCATCTGAAGGGCCGGACAGATCTGCGCAACCGCCTGATCTTCACCATCGATCCCTCGGATGCGCATGATTATGATGATGCCGTCTCGATTGAGGCGCTCGACGGCGGCCGTTGGAAGCTGGGCGTGCACATTGCCGATGTGGCGGCCTATGTGGCGCCCCATTCGGACATCGACCGCGAAGCGCTCCGCCGCGGCAACAGCACCTACCTAGTGGACCGGGTGATCCGTATGTTGCCGGAGGACCTCACGGTCCGCGTGTGCAGCCTGCAGCCGAACGAGGACCACCTGACGCACAGCGTGGACATGATTTTTGATGCCAAGGGCCATCTGCTGGAAGCCGAGACCTACCGTTCGGTCATCCGTTCGGCCGCTTGCCTGTCGTATGAAAGCGTCCAATCCTTTTTTGACACGGGAGAGTTGGCCAGCACCACACCGGAAATCCGCCGAGCCATCAACCAACTCCGTGGGCTGAGCCGGAACATCCGAAATTTGCGCTTCAGGAACGGCGCGCTGGATTTCTATCTGCCTGAAATCCACTGCGAGCTGGACGAGGCAGGCAATCCCGTCGGTTTCACCAAACGGGGGTCCTCCGAAGCCTACAACCTAATCGAGGAATGCATGCTGGCCGCCAACCAAGTGGTGGCCACAAAGGTATTTGAGGCCAGGGTGCCCGGCATGTATCGTGTGCACGATGAGCCGACGGAAGAGCAATGGGCGCGCATGGCCGGGGAACTGACCGCCCTTGGCCAAGAACCAGCGCCTGAAAATGCCAAAGAAATCAACCATGTGGCCCGTTCGGTCCGCGGCAAGCCGGAGCAATACATCGTGACCCTCACGCTGCTACGCAACATGAAGCGCGCCGTCTACGAGGCGGAAAGCCGTCCGCACTTCGGATTGGGGTTCGAGCACTATGCGCATTTCACTTCCCCCATCCGCCGCTATCCCGACCTGATTCTTCACCGGATTCTCAATGCCATCGAAGATAAGACGAACCCGCCCTATACCGCCGCCGAAATCGCCAAGCTAGCCATCCATTGCTCGGAGACGGAGAGGGAATCCGCAGAGCTGGAAACCCGTTGCATGCAAATCAAGCGCATCCGCTACTATGCCCTCCTGCTGGAGAACGGCGAAACCGGTCCTTTTGCAGGAACGGTCATTTCGTTGAATCCAAAAGGCCTGATCGTGGAATTGATCGATACGCTCCAGACCGGCATGTTGCCCTATTACGCCCTCGGCAAGGAGCGGTATTATGTGGCGGACGACGGGTATTCCGCCACGTGCCGACGGGGCGCCCCCTACCGCCTCGGACAAGAGCTGGATGTGGGGCTCGCCGCCGTGGATGAACACCTGAAGCGTGTGGATTTTTATCTTCCTTCTGAAGGGGAAACCACCCCGACCGGCCCCCGCCGGGGCCCGGGGCGAAAAACAACAAAACTGCGGAAATCTGTTGACAATCGGAGGCAAAATAAAACAGATTCCCAATCGTCCCGCTCAAAACGGCCGGGACATAAAAGGAGATAGAGTAAAGAAATGAAAAAATGGTTGGCCTTGTTGTTGATTGCGGCGGTGGTTGTCCCCGCATCCGCTTTGGCGGAAAAAGATGCTGAATCCGTGGCGATCGATATCCGGGATAATGAACCCGATTTGTCCGTCACGGTTTACGGAGACATCCTCTCCGCTTACGTGGTAAAAGGTATCGTCGGCAATGATGAACCTGTCTTCCAGCCCGGCTTGGATGTGCAGGGGCCGTTGGGCATTGCGTTCCACCTGTGGGCGAACATGAACCTGACGGATAACAATTGCGCTTGGGATCCGGACACCGCCGGCAAATGGTCGGAATTCGATCTCGGCCTGAGCTGGACCACTCCGTGGGAAGGCCCGGTCTCCCTGACAATCGGTGGAACCTATTTCACCTATCCGCAGGAAAGTAGCAGCGTGGATGAAGAAGGCAACATCTCGGAGGCTCCCGGCGACGGCTCCTACGAATTGTACGTAGAGCTAGGCGGCAACTTCCTCCTCGGCCCCACCATCGGCTTCTACCACGACTTGAACAACAGCGACGACTGGTACGTGCTGGCCTCCATCGGCCATTCCTTCGGGTTGACCGATGCCCTCTCGCTGGACATGGGCGCCACCGTCGGTTTTGCTGGCGACTATTTCGCTGAGAACTATTACGGTTCCACCGAAGGCTCCGCCTTCTCCCACGCCCAGTTTGATGCCGCATTGAACTTCGCCGTCACGGAAACCTTCTCCGTCGGACTGAAGGGCGCCTATACAACGCTGATCGATGGTGACATCCGCGATGCCGTGAAAGCGGATGACTCCATCCCCGAAATTGATTACTTCTTCGGCGGCGTCACGGCGAGCTTCACGTTCTAATCGAAGCCACGCTTGTGTGTGAAAACCCCGCTTCCGGCGGGGTTTTTTCGTGTCGGCTCCGGCACTCCCGCAGGCCGCCGTCCCCCACCTCTATCCTGTTGCGCTCTGCAGGGTTGGAGCGAAAAAGACTTTTTTCGGTAGAGCACTTAACTCGATTTGATGTAGAAATATCTTGTGTATAGGCCTGTCGGCACCCACAATAAGGAGTATGAAGCGACTCCTGTTTGCATGTGCCCTGTTGTGGGCCGGATGGGTCTGCGGCCAAGAGGTTGACCGAACGGCCGCCGTGGGCGACTATTTCCGCCGCCACAACGACCCTATCGCCGATACGCCCCACACGGAAAACACCCCGCGCAAATTTTCTTGGGTCCAGAAGGTGACGGCCTTCGACCGCGACGGCTGGAAGTGTGTGGTCTGCGGCGATACCGAGCGGCTGGAAATGGACCATGCCGTCGCCCTGATGAACGGCGGCCCCAACGAAATCCACAACCTATATGCCCTCTGCCACGACTGCCATGTGGTCAAAACCCGGATGGATCGTTCCCTCAAAAAACATCGGGTGCGTCTGGCGCGAGAGCAGGAGGCCGCCGCCGCCGCCCCGTAAAACGTTTTTTTCGCCTGATTTTTGCTTTTTTGATTGCATCCCTCCCCCCCTATGATATCCTCCGCCGCAATGCGTTTTTCGCTCCGCCGGAGCGCGGGGACGCCGTTACCCACCCTTATCTAGAAAGAATGGAGCCAACATCCACATGAGCAACGAAAAGAAAATCGCCATCATCGACGGCAACGAGGCCGCAGCAACCGTCGCATTCAAGGCATCCGAAGTCTGCGCCATTTATCCCATCACCCCGTCGTCGAATATGGGCGAATGGGCGGACCAATGGGCATCGGAAGGCAAAACCAACCTCTGGGGCGTCGTTCCGACCATTGCCGAGATGCAATCCGAAGGCGGTGCCGCCGGCGCGGTGCACGGTGCGTTGCAGGCCGGCTCCCTCACCACCACCTTCACCGCCTCCCAGGGCCTCCTGTTGATGATTCCCAACATGTATAAGATCGCCGGTGAATTGACCTCCACGGTCTTCCATGTGTCCGCCCGCGCCCTGGCCACCTCCGCCCTTTCCATTTTCGGTGACCACCAGGATGTGATGGCGTGCCGCCAGACCGGCTGGGCCATGCTCGCCTCCAACAGCGTACAGGAAGTGCTCGACACCGCCCTGATCGCCCACGCCGCCACCTTGAAGACACGTGTGCCCTTCCTACACTTCTTCGATGGGTTTCGCACCTCCCACGAAGTCAGCAAAATCCAGTT
>JAISGX010000120.1 GCA_031262805.1 Verrucomicrobiota bacterium
TGATCTGTGATTTTGAAGTCCTTCCGGAGGGAGGAGCCGCCCGGACCGCATAAGGTGGATTTCCATGCCGAATTCACCGGCGCGGGGGGGGGCTGATCTGGCGGTGGAGTTTTTTTTGGGGGGGTAAACAGGACCTCCCATCATGGAAGCCATTGGATGTAAAGTTCAACCAAAGATTTTCCATTGACAATTTCCGCCATTCCGTTACATTTCCATTCATTGGATTGCGCTGAGCGGATCCATAGTTGCTCCGAGGAACGGCGGAATTTGGCAACGAATAGAAACGGAACCGTAAAGAGGCCGTTAATGAAGAAAAATCACATCCAGCATATGATTGCCATGTGCACGTTCCTCGTCATCCTGATGGCAGGCGCGGCGGTGGCCGCCCAAGTGACGCCCCCGGCGTTCCGAATGCCGACGGGCAATACCAAGTTTGAGAATATCACAGTGGTCATTTTCGACACTGAAACCACGGGGTTCAGCCCCGCGAAGGACCGCCTAGTCGAAATCGGCGCTGTCAAGGTCCGCAATGGCGAAGTTCTCGGAGAGCGCACCTGGCTCATCAATCCCAAACGCTATATCCCGTATTACGTTCAGGAAGTGCACAACATCACGTCGGAAATGGTGAAGGATCAGCCGACCTTCGCCGAGGTCTATCCCGAATTCCTTGACTTCATCAATGGGTGCGTCCTGATCGCCCACAACGCACCCTTCGATATTCGCTTCATTGCGGCAGAAGCCGAACGCAACAACTTGCCGCCGCCCAAAAATGCCGTGCTGGATTCCCTTGCCCTGTTCCGGAATTGGTATCCGGAACTGAAATCCCACCGCGTCTCCGACTTGATCGATCTGTTTTCCATTGAAACGGATGGCCTTCAGGCTCACCGGGCCACGGACGATTCCCTATTTGTCTATTACGCCATCCAAAAGGAAATGGAACAGCGAAACGAAGCCCCCCGCTTTAAGGAGCTTTTGCAGAGCGCCGGCCGGGTGCATCGGTTTGTAGAATGACATGGTTTTTCGTGGTTTTGATTCCGGTGTGCTGTGAAGGGGCGTTCCTCCTGGATGATTTATGCCCTGCTTTTTATCGCGCTGACCGCAACTGTGTGGATGGCCGGGGACGCCATCCATGCCGGATGGATCCGTTCCACATTGAGCCGGGAACGGGACCATATTGCCGAACGCCGCCGACATAACGAACCGTTTTGCCTAAATCCCGCCGGCTCGCCCGCCCTCCTGCTGATCCACGGCTTTGCCGATGGCCCTTCGGTGTTCTCCAAAATGGCGCCGATCTTGGCAGAGGCCGGTTTTGCCGTTCGGGCCATGCGTCTTTCCGCTTCCGGAGGCATTCCCCCCGAGGAGATGGCCGGCATCTGCCTCGACACATGGCGGAAGGATATCCAAACGGAACTTCATGCCTTGCAGGCGGCGGAGCCTGGGCGCCCCATCTGGCTGGTGGGCCATTCCATGGGCAGTACGCTGGCATTCGATGCCGGATTGCGGAACAATGATGCGGTTGCCGGGCTGGTGCTTCTGGCGCCCTTGATCGAACCATCCAACGAACGAAGCCCCATTCTGACCTCCCGCCAATGGTTTACCGTCCTGAACCGGATGCTCTTCTTTTCAAGCGTGGTCCGCTCCGGCCTGCCGAAGGATGTGCATGATCCTCATATCCGGAAGGCATACTCCACGGACCGCTATCTCCACCGTGATCTATACCGGGCCCTGTTTGAATCCACGGATGCCATTGTCGGCCATGCAGCAGACTGGACGGGGCCTTTGATGGTGGTCCTTTCGCCCTCGGATCAAGTGGTCGACAACGAGGCCACCACCCGGTTTGTTTTTTCCGCCAGCAACGCCGTGCCCCTACGGTTGTCGGAACAATATTCCGGCGGCCACGTCCTTCCATTGGATTTCGGCTATGAGCAACTGGCGGGCAAGATCATCCGTTTCATCCGAGATCCCCAACAGCTTCCGGTGTTTCCTGAGGAAGGGCCGATCCCGCCGACGTAAGTGATTTCAACGTCCCGACCAAATCGGCCTCGCCCACGGTCATCTGCTCCCCCGTGACCATGTTCTTCACCGCCGCCACCTGTTGTTTCAACTCGTCATCCCCTCGAATGACCGTCCAGGCCGCCCCGGATTTGTTCGCCGCACGCATCTGGGATTTCATGCTACCGCCGGGTGCCATCCGGCAGGAGAGGCCTTCGGCCCGCAACCGCCGCATCCATACCAAATTCTGCTCCTGAGCGGCCTCTCCCAGCCCCACCAGCCATACCAAGGGTGGAGCGGGCTCCAGCAAGGCTTCTGCCCGACCCAGGGTCTGTAGCACATGCACCACCCGTTCCAGACCGATGCCGAAGCCTACGCCGAAAAATTCCCGGTTGCCCAGCTTCATCCGATAGCGACCGCCGCCCGCCAAAGCACTTTGCGCGCCTTCCGTAGTCCCGGCAATTTCCCACACCGTATGTTCATAATAGTCCAGCCCCCGAACCAGCAGGGGATCCAACTTGTATGAAATGCCCATGGCCTCCAAATAGGACGCCACCTGCGCGAGATAGCTACGGGAAGCCTCGCTCATGAAATCCGTCATGGGCGGCAGTCTGGCGACGACGGCCTGGCAGGACGATGTTTTGCAATCCAGCACACGCAGGACATTTTCATCCATTCGCCGAAGGCAATCGACGCACAATGCCTCACGGTGCGGCTCCAAGGCTTCACGAAGGCCTTGGGCCATCGCCGCATGGCCGGCGGCCTCTCCTCGTGTATTCAGGTGAACGGCGCAGTCCCCCAGTCCCCATGCCTGCAATAGATCCACCTGCAGGGCCAGGATT
The DNA here is from genome assembly GCA_031262805.1 of Verrucomicrobiota bacterium. GTDB lineage: Bacteria > Verrucomicrobiota > Kiritimatiellia > CAIQIC01 > Lenti-01 > JAISGX01. The sequence continues at coordinate 2,835 of JAISGX010000120.1, forward strand.
TCCGCATCCACCAACGGGGAGGGTTCCTCCAGGCATTCCACGCCGCATTGGTGGAACTGGCGGCGGCGGCCCGCCTGAGGACGTTCGCACCGGAACATGGGACCGATGTAAAACCACCGGGCGCCATCGGCTTCGGCGGGGCTCAGGCCGGAAGCATGCCGCATCACGCCAGCCGTGCCTTCCGGGCGAAGGGATAGTCGGCGGCCGCTTCGTTCAAACGTATACATTTCCTTTTGAACGACATCCGTCGTGGAACCCAGAGATCGGGTGAAAACGGCTTCGAACTCCACGATGGGTGTGCGTAGCTCCTCAAATCCATAGCGGGCCATCACACGGCGAGCCAGTTCCTCCATCCGGCGCCACAGCCAAATTTCCGGCATGGAAATATCGGACATCCCCTGTACGGGTTGATTCAATGAAGACATGAGAACCTCTTGCTGCACGCAAGCTTGCGTGCTCCATCCAACTGCAAAACCCGCGTTACACCACCTTAAACATATCCTTCATGGTTTTTCCGGGTCGGAAGCGAACCACCTTGCGGCCTGGAATGACGACGGACTGTTCCGGTTTATGCGGATTGCGGCCGATACGCGGCTTGCGCTCACGGACGTCAAACACGCCGAATTTGCGAAATTCAATGGTTTGTCCGCTACGCAACGAATCCACGATGCCATCCAAGGTTTTTTGAATCACCAGCACCACCTGCTGCTGCGTCAATCCTGTCTCTTCGGCAATCCGCACGGCTAAATCACGTTTCGTTAAGTTTTCCATTTCGACCTCGCATTCTCCAGTGGATCCACTCAAACGGAACCCGTTTACTTTATGGGGATATCATACTGTCAGTAGCTTGCCCGCGTCAAGAAAACGATTAAATTCACCTTAAGTTTACATTTCAAAAGGTCTGAAACCGCCGGACAGCGGCTTTTCCTGAATCCTTTCCTCTCCCCCGGAAAGGATTCAGGCCTTTAGAGGAAGGCCCACCGCCCGAAAGGTCCGTTTGATGTCGCGGAAGTGACGGCGAAGGTCGAAGCACGCGGTCAGCTCTCGCCTGGAAACCATGCGGCGGATTTCCGGATCCGCCGCCACCATGTCCAGAAACGGCGCGGCGTTCTCCCAAGCCGCCATGGCGCACCGCTGGACCCAGTGATAGGCCTCCTCCCGGGCAACACCCTTTTCCACCAAGCAGAGAAGCACCTGCTGGGAATGAATCAACCCATGGGTCATGTCCATATTCGCCTTCATCCGTTCCGGATAGACCTTCACGCCCTTCACCAGGGCCGCCAGCTTGGCCAACATGTAGTCCAACAGAATGGTGGCATCGGCCAGAATGATCCGCTCGGCGGAGGAATGGGAAATATCGCGCTCGTGCCAAAGGGGCACATTTTCCATGGCCGAGACGGCATATCCCCGCAGGACGCGGGCCAAGCCGCAGAGTTGTTCCGCCACAATGGGATTCCGCTTGTGCGGCATGGCGCTGGAGCCTTTTTGGGCCTTCCCGAAAAACTCTTCCACCTCGCGGACTTCCGTCCGCTGCAAGTGGCGGAATTCCTGCGCCCATCGTTCTATGCTACAGCCCGCTAAGGCGATGGAGTCAACAAACTCCGCATGCCGGTCCCGCTGCAGCACCTGGGTGGAAATGGCAGCGGGCCGAAGCCCCAGCTTGCGGCAAACGGCGCGTTCGATTCCGGGGGACACATCGGCATGGGTGCCCACCGCGCCGGAAATTTGCCCCACCCGAATGGTTTCACGGGCAGCCTGCAGACGCTTGTGTACGCGGCCGAACTCATCATACATCACCGCCATCTTCAGTCCAAAAGTGATGGGCTCGGCATGAATGCCGTGGCTTCGGCCGATCATGGGCGTATAGGCATGGCGGACGGCCTGCGCCCCCACCCTCTTGCGCAACGTTTCCACGCCTTCCAGAAGAAGATCGGCGGCTTTGACCAAATTCACCGATAACGCGGTATCCACCACATCCGAGCTGGTCATGCCCAGATGGATGTAGCGGGCGGCATCGCCAACGTTTTCAGCCACATTGGTGAGAAAGGCGATGACATCATGGCGAACCTGGCCTTCAATTTCCCGAATCCGGCCCACATCAAATGCCGCACGGCGGCGGATGCTCCGCCACGCCTTCGGGGGAATCGTCCCCTCTCTCGCCATGGCCTCCGCCACCGCCAGCTCCACCGTCAGCCATGTGCGGAACTTGTGTTCATCCGTCCATAGGCCTCCCATTTCGGGACGTGTATAACGTTCAATCATGACTCTTTTCCTCTTGAACGACAAACGCCGGACACCCTAAGGATTCCGGCGTTGGCATTCTTTGGGGCTTCGGTTATTCGGATGCCGCCGGAACATCTATTTCCGCCACCGCCTCTGCATCAGTAGAGACTTCTTCTATGGCTTCGCCTTCAACCACGGCGCCATCCACGCCTTCTTCGGCATCCGATGGCTCAAGCTCCATCAGGATGGTCTGCTCCTGCACGACCGGCAAGCTTCCTGACAGAAAGACGGGATCCGGAAGCACGGAAGCCGCGGCCGCCCGTTCCGCCTTTTTCAAAAAGAGAAGGCCGGATTCCGCCTGCGGAAGCCACCGACTGTCGGGATGATCTGCCATGAAATCTTCGTATAGGATGCGGGCATCATCAAAGCGGTGAAGTTGCTCCAGACAACGGGCCGCGCCCATCACGGCCTGGGGATACAAGGGGCTCTCCCGGTTGGCGGAAGCGAAATCCTGATAGGCGGCGGCAGCGGATTCATATTCGCCCAAGGCTTCCAGGCTGGCGGCCGCCCCCACGCGGGCATCCCCGGCCAACGGGTGGTCCGGATAGGCAACCAAGAACTGCTGATAGGCGGCGAGGGCTTCATCAAAACGGTTCTGCGCATAAAACTCGGTTCCGGCGGTCAACTGGGCCAGCGGTGCGGTGGGACCCGATGCATTCTGGAGCGCCAACTGCTGGAATTCCTCCGGCGTTTGGGCGGTGAACAACGCTTGGGCCGCCGCCGCGGCTTTGGATTCCTTTTGATTCCGCCAAACGGATATGCCCAGCAATACCACCACGGCAATGGCCAACACGGTCAATGCTGGGCGGCCGTATTCATTCAGCCATGTCCGTACACGCTTTACATCTTCCGCCGGGGTACTGGCCGTTTGGTTCTCTGCTTCAGAAATGGGATTCTTCTCGTCCATGTGTCGCTCCAATCGAGTGTTCAAAAAGTCGTGCAATTCTCGCTTCTCCCCCAAAAAAACGCAAGACAATCCGCACGAGACCCGCTTGTTACAGATGCCCCCCTCACCCTGCCGGGCAAGGGGGAAGGAGGACCTTATTCGGGCTTCACATGAATGGCCAGAGCATCCGTTAGATCCGGATCGTAATCGACTTCCACCTGGCTGCCGTCCGGAATCCGCCCGGCAATCACTTCGGACGCTAGTTCATCGAGAATCAGGCGCTGGACCACCCGTTTGAGCGGGCGGGCGCCGAACACGGGGTCATAGCCTTCTCCCGCCAGTTTTTCGGCGGCCGCTTCCGTGATGTCGATGTGAATGTTCCGCTCCGCTAGGAACTGCCGGACCCGGCCAAGCTGGATGTCCACAATCTGCCGAAGCTGGTCAATCCCAAGGCTCCGGAAGAGAATGGTTTCATCAATGCGGTTCAAAAATTCCGGCCGGAAATGCGCTCGAAGAATCGCCAGGACATTCTGTTCCATTTCGCGGTAATCGGCATCCCCCCGCTTCATCCGCGGATGCTTCTCCATCGCTTCCTGAATGACGGCGCTGCCCAGATTGCTGGTCATGATCAGAACCGTATTTTTGAAATCCACCGTCCGGCCCTGGCCATCCGTAAGGCGGCCGTCGTCCAGGATCTGGAGCATGACGTTGAAGACATCCGGATGGGCCTTTTCAATTTCATCAAACAACACCACGGAATAGGGTCTGCGGCGGATCTGCTCGGTGAGATATCCGCCTTCGTCATATCCCACATAGCCTGGAGGCGCGCCGATCAGCCGACTGACCGAGTGCTTTTCCATGAACTCGCTCATATCCAGTCGGACCATCGCCTGTTCATCGTCGAATAGAAATTCAGCCAGAGCCCTTGCCATTTCCGTTTTGCCAACACCGGTGGGCCCGAGGAACAGGAACGACCCGATGGGCCGGTTGGGGTCCTGTAGCCCGGCACGGGAGCGACGAACAGCACGGGAAACCGCGGCGATGGCCTCCTCCTGCCCCACCACCCGCTGCCGCAGGCGGTCTTCCATATACAGCAATTTTTCCTTCTCGCCTTCCAATAGACGGCTGACCGGAATATGGGTCCAAACCGCCACCACTTCGGCAATGTTTTCCGGCGTGACTTCCTCCTGGAGCATGCGTTGGTCCTTCTGGAGGTGCTCCAAGGCGGCTTGCGCGGCCTGGATTTTTTTCTCGGCGCCGGGAATGCCGGCATATTTGATTTCCGCCGCTTTTTCATACTCCCCGAGCCGCTGGGCCTGCTCCTCTTCGGTACGCAGGGCATCCCGTTCGGTGGTCGCCTTACGGATATCGCCGATCAATTCCTTCTCACGGGCCCAATGGGCCTTGAGGGCGGCGCTTTTTTCGCGAAGCTCCGCCAACTCCCTCTCCAGCGCCTCCAGACGCGCCTTGGAAGGGGCGTCCTTTTCCTTCCGGAGGGCCTCCCGTTCAATTTCCAGCTGCATGATGCGCCGTTGCAACTCATCAATTTCAACCGGCATACTGTCGATTTCCATGCGGAGGCGGCTGGCGGCTTCATCCACCAGGTCAATCGCCTTGTCCGGAAGAAACCGGTCCGAAATGTAGCGGTGGGACAGCTTGGCGGCCTCCACCAGTGCACTGTCCTGAATGCGCACCCCGTGGTGGACCTCATAGCGCTCCTTGAGTCCGCGGAGGATGGCAATCGTATCCTCCACGGTGGGCTCATCCACCAGCACGGGCTGAAAACGCCGGGCCAAGGCGGGGTCCTTTTCAATATATTTTCGGTATTCATCCAGCGTGGTGGCGCCCACGCACCGAAGTTCGCCTCGGGCCAGAGCGGGCTTGATCATGTTGGACGCATCCACCGCCCCCTCCGCCTTGCCGGCGCCCACGAGCGTATGCAGTTCATCAATGAACAAAATGATGCGTCCTTCGCTGTCCACGACTTCCTTGATGAAGGCTTTGAAGCGATCCTCGAACTCGCCGCGGTATTTCGCACCGGCCAGCATCGCGCCCAAATCCAGCGAAATGACGCGTTTGTTCTTGAGGCCTTCCGGCACATCCCCCTCCACCACGCGGCGGGCCAATCCTTCCGCAATGGCGGTTTTGCCCACGCCCGGTTCGCCGATCAGCACCGGATTGTTCTTGGTCCGGCGGGAGAGGACCTGAATCACCCGTCGGATTTCATTATCCCGACCGATCACTGGGTCGAGCTTGCCTTTGCGGGCTTCCTCGGTCAGGTCCCGTCCGTATTTCTTCAACGCCTCATATTTATCCTCCGGCGCTTCATCGGTGACCCGCCGGTTGCCGCGGACGCTCTGGAGCGCCTGCAGCGCGGTATCCACCGTGATGCCCATGGCAGCGGCCACCTGAGCGGACTCGCCCCCCTTCTGGCCGAGGGCGGCTAGGAACAAGTGTTCCGTACTGACATATTCATCCTTCATCTGGTTTGCCAACCGGGCGGCGGCATCCAATGTGGTCTGCAAATCCCGCGAGGCATTCACGCTCACCGTGCCGCCTTCCACCCGGGCATGCGTGCCCAGCTGCTTCTCCAGAGCGGCCGCAAACAGATCGGGGCGTGTGCCGATCTTCTCCAGCAGAGACGGCACCACGCCGCCGTCCTGCCGCACTAGGGCCAGCACCAGATGAATCGTATCCAGCTCGCTGTTCCGATGTTCCCCGGCCAGCCGCTGCGCTTCCCGCAGAGCTTCCTGGGCCTTGGTTGTAAATTTATCCAGCTGCATATAAAAAAGCCTTTCTTGTCTATTAGGATCTTGTTACAAGATACACGCATGAGGAATGGTTTTCAATTGAATATCGACCGGCGGGCCTACCGGTTGCCCCCCCAGAGGCGAATGTCCTCTCCTTCCCCATGAATTCGCATCCATCCATTCCTGAAATTCCGCCCGAGCGAATGGAGGAGTATTCCTCCGCCGTCACCCTTTCGGACATGGAGATTTTTGTATTCCCACGCCTGCTGTATCCATTGGTACTGGCCAATCTGATGTCTCCGGTGATCTGGAAATGGAAAGAGGATCCCTGGTTCGTCCATGTGGATAAACTGACACCTTACCGTCGCATCCATCGCCTCAAGCAGTACATCATGGACCACTATGCCTTCAACTTGGACCTGGAAACCTGGGGGCTAACCACGCAGGAAAGGGAGCTGGAACGCTTCTCGCCCTACATCTCTGCGGAGACCATCGCCAGAAGCAACGCCCTTTTCGGCTATGAAGGCGACCAGTTCTACTTCGACCTCGATATCCGCCGACATTTCGGTCTGGATAAGTACACCCTGAACACCATTCCGTATTGGAAGACCGAAACGGTCGAAGCCATGGATGCGTTCCGCTACAAACCGGGGCACACCCACGGAGCGGGCGAATGCGTCTCCCTTTCCACGTTGTATGCCGCCGCACTCTACATCCTGTGCGGCATTCCACTGGAACAGATCTTCCTGCTGGCCACGCCCTTGCATTCCCAGAACTTCATCGACATCAACGACGGCGTGCTGACCAACAACCGCCGATTGGTCACCAAGGCCATGTGGTACAACGGCACTGTCCTAAGCACCAAGGCCCGGCGGGCGTTGGAACACGAACAAATCACCATCGTATCCCACTGTTCCGGCCACATCCACACGGTTTATCCCGAGGCCACCATCGCCCCCGCTGCCTATGCCCGCTTCCGGAGCCGGATGGGTCATTTTCTGCGGACCCCTGTGAATGCGGAAATCATTTTCAATTTCCTGCGGCAGGCGCCGGCCCGGCAGAGATGTTTCCAACTCGAACATACGCTACACGGCAAGCGACGCTGGATTCCCGCCGAGCGGGCCTATGCCTTGGAAAACTCCTATTCCTACAAGGTTTCCGATGCCACACGAGACAAGCTACTGGCGGAATTGGACGAAGATGAGTTTTTCACCGACCCCATCCCGAACCGGATCCCGCTGAATAAATTCGACGACTATTTCCACCACAACCACATTGATTTGGACAAGGAAGCTGACCGCCAAAAGCTGAGCCGGGATTTTAATTGTTATCGTACCAACGCCTGTGAACTCATTGACGAACTTCGCGCCTTCTGCCACGTCCAGCCGCGGTGGCCGGATGATGCCGAAGCCAAACGCTTTGTCGACACCCCCGTCATCTCGCTGCCGAGCGGTCTTTCACGGGAGGAAATCATGACCGCCCTAGAAGGCCAGCGGCAGGACAACCCCACCGCCGATCTTGCCTTTTATGCCTACCGCGACTTGGCCCGAACAAATCCACTTCCCTATTTCAAAGCCGGCTTGGAACGTTCCCCCGTCTGCATCGAACAGTCGCGTAGCATGGACATCGACGCGCTGATTCGCCACCTCCACCAAATGGCGGATGAATCCATCTATGATTCCACAAGAGCCGCCCAGCCAGATGAGGTGTGGAATGCCTCCCGGGGGGACGGGTTTGAAAAGGCCATGACCATGTGCGCCATCCTTCATTCCCGCCAGCCAGATGCACCCCTGGCCCTCCGGGCCCGCGGCAACACAGCCGAGCTGGAATTCGACGGCCGGACCTATGCCTTCTCTTCCCGCAAGGGCTTGACGCTGGATTTGATCTGGCCGCCCGTTTAGCCAAACGCCCCGGATGCACGCATCCGGGGCGGAGGGAAACCGCAGACAAAGCGGAACGTTATTGCATTCCTTCCATCAGCTTGGTGAGCTTTTCGCACTTTTCGCGTAACTCGCGTTTTCGGGTGCGGACCTGCTCCACCACTTCTGGCTTAGCCCGGCTCACGAAATTTTCGTTTTCCAGACGCTTGCGGACGCTTTCCAATTCTTGTTCCGTCTTCTGTAGCTGTTCCCCCAAGCGGCGCCGTTCGGCCGCCACATCCACATGCCCATCTAGGGACATAAAGAGGGTCCCCAGCGGCGTGATGATGCTCGGCATGGGCTTGGCGGGGATGAAATCGGCTTCCACCTCCAGCTTCCCGGCCTTGAGATACGGCAGATAGGCCGCACGGTCGCCCCGAACTCGGTTGCCGATGGCATCGTTGGCCGGACGCAAGATGAAATCCGCCGGTTGGGCGGGAGCCAAGCCATAGTCCGCCCTCAGGTTCCGCGCCAGTCCAATGGCGGCATGCTTGGCATCCACATAGGATACGGCGGCGGCCTGAACGCCCCGGGTAGAGAGTTCATTTTCATCCAAGGCCGTCGGCCAGGGGGCGATCATGATGCTTTCCGCAATGGCCGTATAACCCATTCCATGCCACAGCTCCTCCGTCAGGAAAGGCATGATGGGATGCAACAGGCACAGGGCACGGGAGAACACATAGTTCATCACCTTCAGCACTTCCGCTTTGCGATCGGCAGCGCCGCCGTTCAGGGGCTGCTTGGCATATTCCACATACCAATCGCAGAATTCATGCCAAAAGAACTCATACACAGCCTTGGCATAATCGTTGAAACGGCAGCGTTCAATATGCTCGTCACACACGCCGATCAACTTGTGCAGCCGCGCCAGGATGTGCTGGTCGTCCGCCGTCAACAGGTCGGCTTGGAACTGCGGATCCTTCATATTCGCAGGCGGTCCGTCCGAATGCGTCTGCATGAAGCGGGCGGCATTCCAGATCTTGGTGCCGAAATTACGGCCCAGCTCGAATTTTTCCTTCGAGATATACACATCCTGCCCGGTCGCCGTGAGGGCGATCAGGCTGAAACGGAGGGCATCCGCGCTGAAATCATTGATGATGTCCATCGGATCAATGGAATTGCCGAGGCTCTTGCTCATCTTCCGTCCCTGGGTATCCCGCACGATGCCGTGCAGATACACGCGCTCAAACGGGATATCGCCCATGAATTCCATTCCGGCCATGATCATGCGCGCCACCCAGAAGAAAATAATGTCGGGCGCCGTCACCAAATCCGTAGTGGGATAATAAAACTTCAGGTCGTCGCTCTCCTTGGGCCAACCGAATACGCTGAAGGGCCACAACCAAGAGCTGAACCAGGTGTCCAGCACATCCGGATCCTGGTGGAACTGCGTGGAGCCGCATGCAGGACAAGCCTCCGGCTTTCCTTTTTGCGCCCACTGGTGCAGGCACCCTTCCGCCTCGCAATAGAATACGGGGATGCGGTGCCCCCACCAAATCTGGCGGCTGATGCACCAATCGCGGATGTTCTCCATCCAATCGAGATATACTTTCGTCCAGCGCTCCGGCACGAACCGAACGCGACCGCCCTTGACCACATCAATACCGGCGCGGGCCAACGGCTTCATTTTCACGAACCACTGGAGGGAAAGGCGAGGTTCAATCACGGTATGGCAGCGGTAGCAGTGGCCGACGGCGTGGGAATGCTCTTCCACCTTCACGAGCAATCCGGCGGCTTGAAGGTCCGCCACAATTTTGGCGCGGCAGGCAAAGCGGTCCAGTCCGGCATAGGGGCCGGCCTGATCGTTCATTTCCGCAGCATCGGTCATCACATTGATCATCGGCAACTCATGCCGACGGCCCATATCGAAGTCGTTGGGGTCATGCGCAGGTGTCACCTTCACAGCGCCGGTGCCGAATGCCGGGTCCACGAAATCATCCACAATCACCGGAATCTCACGGTTCAAAATCGGCAAAATCAAGGTCTTGCCATGGAATTTCGTATACCGCTCATCGCGGGGATTGACGGCCACGGCGGTGTCGCCCAGCAGAGTTTCAGGCCGCGTGGTGGCCACCACCACATAATCGTTCTTGCGGCCGCCCTTCACCGGATAGCGGATGTGCCATAAATGGCCGTTTTCGGTTTCGTGCTCGCTTTCCTCGTCGGACAAGGCCGTGCCGCAGCGCGGACACCAATTGATGATGTATTCACCGCGGTAAATCAGCTTTTTGTCGTACAAACGCACAAACACATCCGCCACGGCATCGCTCAATCCATCATCCATGGTGAAGCGGAGGCGGTCCCAATCGCAGGAATTGCCGAGCTTTTTCAGCTGGTTGAGAATGGTGCCGCCATATTGCCTCTTCCACTCCCAGACCAAGTTGAGGAACTCCTCGCGTGGCATGTCCCAACGGCTTTTGCCTTCCTTGCGGAGCTGCCGCTCCACCACATTCTGAGTGGCGATACCGGCGTGGTCGGTGCCCGGCACCCACACGGTATTGAAGCCCTGCATCCGCTTGCGGCGGACCATGACATCCTGGATCGACTCGTTCAGGGCATGGCCCATGTGGAGGATGCCCGTCACATTGGGCGGTGGAATCACGATGGTATACGGCTTTCCGCCTTCGGAGCTCTCCGAATGGAAAAAACCTTTGCCACACCACCAGTCATACCATTTCTGTTCAATGGCCTTGGGATCATAATTTTTCGGCAACTCAGACATATCCGGCAAAATCCTTTATAAAAACCCGGCAACTATCCGCCAAGCCGCTTCATGGAGCAAGCCTATTCTACACGCAACGGCCTTGCAAACGCCTTACAACAACGGGGCCAACAACCCGCAAGCATTCTCGAAATACCGGTGGGACACCGGGCGGTGTTTGAAGACCTCCAGCACGACTTCCCGGCTGGCATGCAGGTCTTCACTCATCATCCGTTTCTGCCGGGTCACAAACGTCGGGTCATAGACGGCTAGGCAGGTTTCATAGTTGGAGTACAAGCTACGATAATCCCAGTTGGCCGAGCCGACAATGGCCAGGCGGTCGTCCACGGTCATGGCCTTCGCATGGATGAACGGCGGGCGGCGTTCGAAAATCCGGACCCCGGCCTCCAGCAGGTCCTCGTACACCCCCCTGCCCGCCCAGGTGGTATACCAATGGTTGCTTTTTTCCGGCACCACCAACGAAACCCAGACCCCGCGCAGCGCCGCCAGCCGTAGGGCACGCAACAGGTCCTCGGAAGGAAGGAAATACGGCGTGATGATGAACACCTGTTTGCGTGCGGCATTCACGGCATTGAAGAACAAATCCACCGTCATCTGCACATCCGAGGAAGGGCCGCTGTCCACCACCCGCACCATGGCATCCCCGGCGGGAGGCACCCGGCGGAAATAGCGGGCCGTCAAGAGCTGTTCCGGATCCTCCTCCGTCATGACGTGCCAATCGCGCAGAAAGGAATACTGGATTTCCTGCACGACGGGGCCCTGCAACTCGAAATGATAATCCTGAATGGCCGGTTTTCTTTTGTGGCTTCGGGAGTAGGTATTCAAATTGATCCCCCCGGAAAAAGCCAGTCGGCCATCCACCACCATGGCCTTCCGGTGGTTGCGGAGGTTGAAATACAACTGCTTCCTGAAGATGTTCGACTGCGTCCATCCCGCCAGCGTCAGGTTGGGAATGTGGCGGTACCGGCGGAACAGACCGCCCCACAAGCCATGGGCAGAACCGAAACGATCATACAGCACGCGAACCCGCACGCCAGAACGGGCCTTTTCCGCCACTGCATCCATGAACTCCCGGCCCACATCATCGTTGCCGATGATGAAGGATTGCAGGTGGATATGGTGCTCTGCCGAACGGATGGCCTCCAGCATCTTCGGGAAAGCTTCATCGCCGGTCAACAGGGGCGTCACGGCATTGCCGCCCAGTAGCGGAAAACTCTGGGACAACACGGCAAGGGGCCGGTCCAGTTCCGCCGTCCATTCATCCGTGGGCACCACCGGGGCGCCGGTCATGGAGCGCCAATAAGCTTCCGGAAGCACATCCTCAGAAACCGCACGCCGGACGCCATCCAGCTTGACGCGCCGCTGCACATCCCGCGTCCATCGCTCCTTGGGTACACGGTCAACCCCGAACATGGCGTATAACAGAGCGCCGACAATGGGAAGCATCCAAGTAATCAACAGCCACAGCAGAGTGGAATCCGTTCGGCGGCGGTGCCGGAACAAATGCAACGCCACCACCAGAAACAGCGTGACGTGCAACAGGCCAACCAGCGACAGCCACACGGTTTCCCCAA
>JAISGX010000142.1 GCA_031262805.1 Verrucomicrobiota bacterium
ATCGTGAAGTGGCGGAGGGGGGGGGAAGGGGGGGAAGATTTTTGAAAGGAAGGCTGGATTGAAACCGCCTTCAACGGTACAGTATTGTTAGAAAATAATTTTGGAATAGGCATGGGCGACGAAATCCGGTATGGAACGATACCCATGTTACGTTGATGTTTGTCTTGAAAGAGTATGGAATAAGCAAGTGGATGCGAAGAAAAAGGATCGAATATCCGTGGTGCCGTCATCGGAAACGGCGCGGCTGATGGGCTTGGGCAAATTCTCCCTGCAGGATGTCCTGGATTTGCTCGGCCGGTCCAAATTGGCGGAAACCAATCAAAAACAGCTGGCGGATATTGGGGAATATACCAATACCGACCGGGTGTATGTGTTCATGAACCATTTGGCCGAGGATATGAAAACCGTCCTGTTCAGCCAGATTTATGAGTGGAGCGGCGAAGGAATTGAGCCGCAGATAGACAATCCGGAATTGCAGAATGTGCCGTACGATCTGGCCAATCCGCGGTGGTATGAGGAACTGAGCCGCAACCGCTCCATTCTTGGAGAAGTGGCGGATTTTCCGGAAAACGAGCGCGCCAGCTTGGAGCCCCAGGGCATCAAGAGCCTGCTGGTCGTTCCCATCATGACCGATGACTTCTTTTGGGGTTTCATCGGGTTGGACTCCGTTCGCCAGGCCCGCCAGTGGACGCGTCCGGAAGAAGGATTGCTCCGAATCATCGCCGCCGACTTCGGCATGAGCGTCTCCCAAGCCGTTTTGGAGAAACGCCTGCGTGCGGCCGAAAATGACATTCAGCAATTCGTGGACATTGTGCCCATGGGCGTTGTGTTTCTGGACCCCGCAGGGGACTTCATGTACCGGAACCATACCTTCCGACAGGTATACGGATGGGATGAGTCCACGGTGAACCGGTTGAGCGATTGGTGGGAACACGCATACTCCCCGGGATTGACGCAGGATGCGAAAACGGAATTCGCCGCCGTACTGGCGAATCTAGCGGATGGGGACTCCTATACCAATCCGCATCCATTCCCGGTGTTGTGCAAGGATGGCATGACGCGCATCACGGAATTCCGCGCCGTCCGCGTAGGAGAGAATCTGGCCGTCATCCTGACGGATGTGTCGGATCGGATCCGTCTGGAGGAATTGCATGCCAATTTGGAAGAGCAGAAACGTCGGAACCAGCTGCGCCAGCTGGAAAGCCTGGAACGGATGGCCGGGTCCATTGCCCACGTTTTTAACAACCAACTGAGCGTGGTGATGGGCGCATTGGATTTGCTCCGCACCGTCGTCGAAAAACATCCTGAGGTTATGGAGGATTTTCATTTGGCCCTACGAGCCACCAAGCGGGCGGCCGAAGTCAGCACGTCCATGCTTACCTATCTGGGGGAGGGCTTGGAACCCACCGAAACAGTGGATATCGCTTCGCTTTGCCGGGACTGTGTAGAGAAATGCCAAGAAGATTCATTCGACCAGTTCGATTGGGTGGTCCAGATTCCCGACCGCAAGGCCCTGGTAAAGGTCAATGCCTCTCGGATGCGGCAGATTTTCCAGAATTTGTTCCAAAATGCGCAAGAAGCCATGGTGAAGGGACGCATGAGCGTCCAGCTGGAAGTCAAAAACAAGGAGGACTACGATGGCCGGAGGCTTTGCATGCTGCCCATCGAATGGGCCCCGCAGAGCGCACAATATGTAAGCATCCGCGTTGGCGATCAGGGAATCGGCATTCCTCCGGACGATTTTTACCGTGTGTTCGAGCCCTTTTTCACCACCAAATTCCGGGGACGCGGCATGGGCTTGGCCATGGCCGGCGGATACCTCAAAGCTTGGAATGGGGCGATCAGCGTGGAAAGTGAATTGGGCAAAGGCAGTGTCTTCACGGTTTATCTGCCCTTGGTGGAAGAAGACGCGGCCGAGGGATGAGCGGAACCTGGAGCCAGTGGGTTCTCTGGGCGTTTCATGTGGAGGTTGCGCTCGCCATCCGTATTTCCCTGCTCGTTCGCGCTCCCTTCAGGCCGGGTCTCCGGCCGCGCCCCCGTCCATCTTATTGTGGTATTCAGCCGAGGATGCGTAAATTTCCGAAAGCAGGAATTGCGGTTGACGGAATGAAAGCCCTGGGCCTATACTCCTGAAAAATTGCAGGCAGTCGATACAGGCTTGCAACGGAAAACATGAGTGTCAGGAGGCAAAAATGAATGGTTCAGGTCGATCCAAGATTTCGTTCGGATTTGTAGCCCTTGCTGTTTTGCTCTGGGGCTCCTTTTCCTTTGCCCAGATGGCCTCTTCCGTTCGCTCCATGCCCGCCGGACCCGCCCGTGGCGCGGATGTTGTCCGCATCCGCAAGGCTCCCCAATCGGAAAAAATCAAAACCCCCATTTATCAGACGGCTATGGCCCGCCAGTCCTCCGGGGGATTGGATTGGTGGCATGGCATTGTGGAATTCGACACATCGGAGGAATGGATCGATGAACTAGAATTCACCTATTACGCCTATGTCGAGGACCAGTCCAACCGGGGCGCTCCCATCATGTTCCGCGCCTCCGTCACCTATGTGAACATTCCCAAGGGTCGCCACCACAGCGATGTGTTTTTGCACCCCAACACCGTGAAGCGCATGGGCGCGCCCAAGCAGGTGGCCGTGATTGTGAAGTATAAAGGAGCGGTCGTGGCCACAGAAAACACCGCCAGCCGTGCCAATTGGTGGGATGGCTATCCGCCGGTGGACGGTGTGCTCCTCAACCGCGCCATGACTCCGTTCTCGTTGGTTGACTATGACCTGTATCCGGCCATCAAACCCGTCGCCGCAACACGGTAATCTGTTCAAGGAACCCTTGTTATGGCTAAACAGCCCATACTGACGCTGGACATTGGGTCGCACACCCTCAAGCTCGCCGAGTTTGCGGAAGTGCGCGGCGGGTTGGAAATGACCCGCTACGCGGTGAGCGATTTGGGAATGGATCCCCAGGGCGATACGGACCGCTCCCAGTACATCATCACCACCATTCATGACTTGCTCCGCGAATCGGGATGTAAGCCGGGTCCGGTGCTGATGAGCATTTCGGGGCACATGGTGTTCTCCCGGTTTGTGAAGCTCCCCCCTGTGGAGCCGGAAAAGGTTTACCAGATCATTCAGTACGAGGCCCAGCAGAACGTTCCGTTCCCCATGAACGAAGTTGTGTGGGACTACCAGCTCATCAGCGGCAACAACGGCGATGTGGATGTGATGCTCGCCGCCATCAAGACCGACATCATTGAAAGCCTGTGCGATTGTGTCCGCTTCGCCGGCCTCACCCCCGATCTGGTCGATATGGCCCCGATGGCGCTGTATAACGCCGTCCGCTATAATTACGACAACCTGCCCCCCTGCACACTGGTGGTGGACATCGGCGCCCGTTCCACCGATTTGATTTTCATTGAAGCCGGCCGCGTGTTCAGTCGGAATGTTCCCGTGGCCGGCAACCAGATCA
>JAISGX010000015.1 GCA_031262805.1 Verrucomicrobiota bacterium
TTCAAATCCAGAATCACCAGCTTGAAATGCACCCGTGGACAGAGCATCCGCTCCAGCCTCTGCGCCAGCACCGGATAGCGGTCGAAATCCTCCCGAAACCGGGGCCCGGGCTCCTTGGCATGAATGAGGCGCACATGCACACCGGCCTCCAATAAATCCGCGAGGTCTCCCAGCAAGGGGCGCACCCGTTTTCCGTGCATCATGAAGACGTCCTTGATGTCCGCCGTACCGATCCACAAGGTGGATTCCACATCCCGGACGCGGCAAAGCACCTCCGAATAATGGGCCTCATTTTGTATGTATCGATAAAATGCCATGACCATCTTTCCGCGATGTGGACCGTCTGGCAGGAAGGATACCGCATCCTACGGCGGTGAACAAACTAAACCCGTCTCCTTCGATTCCGCGACCCAACCGGTCCATCCGAACCGACGCCGTTACCGCGTCAAGGCTCCTGTCAAATGCCTCCGAGCGGAACCACACGCTTGCACCCGCCTGGAGAATGGGGGCCCCAACGCAACTCGGAAGACGCCGACGTGGAATCCCAGCCAAACAGAATGTCCGCCCCTTTCCGGGAAGATTCATCGCTTCACGCCTCCGTTCGCCATGGTCAAAACCATCGCACGAACGCTAGAAATGCGGCACGAAAAAAGCCAGGCACCGGCTTTTTTCCCGTTGCCGCCGGTGCCGCTTCCCGATTATGCTCGATGTGTGAAAAGTTTCTGGAAGCTCTGGTTGGGGTTGGGTGTGGCGCTCTTGCCGTCATGGGGAGGGGCGTGGGGCCCCGACACCCTGGTCATCTGGCTCAACGGCGATAAAGGCTACAAAGGCATTTCCGAAATTGGAGCGCACTTCACGGAAAACACCGGCATCCCGGTCATCGTGGAACATCCGGAAGGTGCCACAGACAAATTTTTCCATGCCGCCAAAAGCGGAAAAGGACCGGACATCATGATCTGGGCGCATGACCGGCTGGGCGAATGGGCCGACACCGGCCTGCTGATGCCGATTGATCCGGACCCGGCCTTCATCCACCGCATTTTCCCGAAGGCATGGGAGGCCTTCACCCACCGGGGCCGCGTATGGGGATATCCCATAGCCATGGAAACCACCGGCCTGATCTACAACCGTGCGCTCATCCGGGAGGAGGACATTCCCCTCAATCTGGCCGATTGCGCGGAGCTGGTTGCCCCCATGGCCGCCAAAGGGGCTTCTCCCATCATGTGGGACTACAACAACACTTATTTCACCTATGGCCTCCTGGCTTCGGACGGCGGCTATGTCTTCGGGCGGAATCCAGACGGCTCCTACAACACGCAAGACATCGGCGTCAACAGTCCCGGCGCCGTCGCCGCCATGGAAGCTCTCTGCCAGTTGATCCGCAACCGGGTCATTCCCGAGAGCCTTTCCTATTCCGTCTCCGAGGCCCGCATGAATCAAGGCCGCCTAGCCATGTTCATCTCCGGCCCCTTTGCTTGGGACAACCTCAAGAAAAGCGGCATCGACTTCGGCGTCACCACCATTCCCGGCATTCACGGTCACCCCGGACGGCCCTTTGTCGGCGTGCTAGGCGCCATGCTCAACCGGAGCAGTCCCAACCTAGACCTCGCCCAGGAATTTCTCGAGCACTACCTCATTACGCCGGTGGGGCTGGCGGCCATGGACCGGCACATTGCCATCGGAGTGCCCGCCCTGATTACCTCTTATGAGGATATGGCGGACGATCCGCACATTGCCGGCTCCATGAAAAACATTGAAGTGGGCCACCTCATGCCGAACATTCCCCAGATGGGTATCTTCTGGAGCGCCATGGAATCCGCGTTGTCCACCCTGACTTCCGGGCGCACCACACCGCAGGAAGCCTTGGACAACGCGGCCACCCGCATGCTTCGGGGGGCGGCCGCCCCATGATCGGCCGCACCTTCAACAAGCTGCTGTGGGCCGTGGTGCTCTTCGGCGCCCTATTCCTCTCCTGCCGCATGATCTGGGCCGGAGCCACGGTTCTGGGCACTCTCATGGCCACGTGCGCCATCCTGGTGGCCTGGGTATATAATTCCCCAAAGACACATGCCGCACGTTACCTCCTTCCCGGGTTGGCCGCCTTTGCCGTTTTTATCCTCATGCCGCTGCTTTACACCGTGTATATCGCCTTCACCAATTACAGCGGGGAGCACCTGCTCTCCGAGGAGCGCGTCCGGGAATGGTTTGCGCAGGATCTGTATGCGCCGAGGGAAGACCGCTATGCCTTCCGCCTGTATCCCGCCGGGGAGGAGGGAAAATACCAAGTGGTGATTTCCATGGAGCGAACCGAGTTCGGTCGGAATCTGCTGGTCTCCCGGCCGTTCACCCCCGCAGAAGCCGCACAGGGCACACCGGTTTTGTTTGGGCTCAACATCCTGCCGCCGAGGGGTGCCGCCTTGAGCATGCGGGATCTCGTGGCCGCACGGCCTTGGCTGAACCAGGCACGCTTCACCCTTCCGACATCCCCCATCCCCCTGCGTACCGTGAGCCTCCGTGCGCTGGGCGAGCGCCTTCCGCGGTGGGAGGAGCAGGATGGAACACTCGTCAATGCCGTGACCGGGCAGATGCTGGTGCCGGATCCAAGCCGCGGCAACTTTGTGGATGCCCAAACCGGCGAAGCCGTCGGCCCTGGCTGGCGCATCTGGACCGGAACGGAAAACTTCCGGCTCATTTTTACGGATCCCGGCATCCGCCGCCCCTTCCTGCAGATTTTCATTTGGAATGTCGCCTTTGCCCTCTTCTCCGTCTCCATCACCTTTGCCATCGGCGTGTTGCTTGCCAGCCTGCTGCAGTGGAAGGCCCTCAAGGGCCGGGCGATCTACCGTGCGTTGCTCATCCTCCCCTATGCCATTCCCGCCTTCATTCCCATCCTGGTTTTCCGAGGATTGTTCAACGAAAACTTCGGCGAAATCAATCTGATCCTCTCCCAACTGCTCGGCATCCACCCAAAATGGTTCACCGACCCGTGGCTGGCCCGGAGCATGATTCTCATCGTCAACACATGGCTGGGCTATCCCTACATGATGATCATCGCCTCCGGCATGCTCCAGGCCATCCCGGATGAAATGTATGAAGCCACCGCCATCGACGGCGCGGGTCCATGCACCAATTTCTTCGCCATCACCCTCCCGCAGATCCTCCGGCCCCTGTTTCCCCTGCTGATCGCCTCCTTTGCGTTCAATTTTAACAACTTCTCCCTGATCTACCTACTGACCGGCGGAAAGCCCGACATCATTGGTTCCGCCACCGTGGCGGGCACCACCGACCTGCTGGTCTCGTATACCTTCCGCATGGCCTTCAAGGATTCCGCCGCACGTTTCGGTTTTGCCTCCGCCGTCGCCACATTGCTGTTCTTCGTCGTAGCCATCCTTGCCTGGCAGCAGTTTCGCCTCAGCACCCCCCGGCGCAAAGTACCCGGCGGCTGAGTTTTCCACACCATGGAATTTTTTTTCCAATGAGTGGAAAAAAACAGCCGACCGGTTACCATTCACCTTAATGTGCCAATGAAAATGAGGCGCAAAGCGGTCCGAAAAGAAGCATAGGGCGCAAAGGCATGAAAAATGGAATCGAAAGTGTCTCAAACAACGGCCTCGGAGAACGAGGTGTCGGTGGCGCCCCGCCAACCGCGCTTGCCCGCCGTAGAGTATCGAGCGTTTCGCATCGGAACGACTACATCCCCCGCTTCGGGGCTTGGGGACATCCACACGGGGGAGACTGGCGTGGTGCGAACACAGATGCCGTGTACAGGCTCGCGTAGCGAGGGTAAGCAAGGCTTACAAGGGCCAGAGTAGACTCGCAGCTGTGCCTCGATTATATTTCAGGGACGACTCCCTCGGTCGCCTTCTTTTCCTGCATCACCAACGACCTTGTCCCACGAGTATATAGTGCGTTGTCCCTTTACGATCGCAAAACCGGAGCTGAAATCCTTGATACGGCTAGCTGATCGCCCGCCAGAGAAGTAAAAGACGCCCTCACGTTCGGTGCACACTGCAGGAGGGAAAGCCATACTCACATGTTTCCGCAAAAAATCCGTTGCCTCTTCAATCGTTTGAGGAGCACCTACTGTCTCGCCAACCTCTCGGACTTTGCGCATTCTCGGCACGACGGAGGCAATTTTCGCTTCCGTTGATTGATCAAGAGATATCACTTGTGTACTGCGCGTAAACCCCTCCAACTGAACAGCACGATTCGTAGAGTTTTTCACAGAATCGGCCTTATTGCCTTCTTCCGTTGCCAATGCCATAACAACAGCGAATAATGGCATAATCATGATCACGGTGTGCATCTTCTTCATTTCTCATCTCCATGGAAGCATCAATTGTCCACGGTATAGGACACTTCGCTCGTTGTGTTTGTTGAGACATCATTTCCCCTCGCTCCGGACCCGAAAGAGGCACCATAACCAGCGAAAGCAGAGTCTTCATACGCCTTGTCCTTGTCGGATCCGGTGATCTTCGCTACGTCGTATGAAGGATCGTAGTAGCTGTCATCGTAACGCACGATCCAATGTCCGTTAAAAGCAGGAGGGGGATTAGCGTTCCCTTGGCCCGGAATCCCCTGTTGAGGCATTGCATCAGTGCCGATTATATATGGGTGAGAACCGGACCCACTTGGCGGATCGATAAATTGCCAGTTCTTAACCAAAACAGAACCATCGAAAATCGAGATCGGCATGACGCGGATTCGATCAGCATTGATGCCTTGGACGCTGGAACAATCTCGTAGCAATCCGCTCCAAGACTGGCAGTTCCCATTTGCATCGGTGCGTTCGAGCAACTCGGATGCCTCAATCGCGCCCATTTGATCATTGTGCCAATAGGTCATTTGTTTATTGTCCGACACACGCCGTACAACCCTGTCCGTGAACTCATCGTAGATGGCGTCAACGGTTCCGCTTTCCGTCGTTTCCCCTTGGGCATTCTCACATCCAAGATGCGCAAGCGTGTGGTAAACCGTGGTCAGCGGATTGCTCAACATGACATAAACCTGATTGTCACTGGTCCCGGCGTCGAGCCACGTTGCCCCGTTGTTTACCGAGAACTGCTACGATATTTCCAGCGGATCGAAGAAGCCAACTTCATTGGCGAACGCTACCGCGCTTTCCACGCCGGTGATCGTCAACTCATTACCGTTGAGCGGAGCAATTGTCGACGGAAACGAGATACAGTTTGGGACTTGGCCCTTGAGCTTGAATGAGAAATTGAGGCCCGACGGCTGGACGATCCATTTAGCCGACACTTTTGGCTTGGTGTTTCGCGTGAAGACGACCGGACGCTTGACGTCGCCCGGATCATCGGCGTTGCCGTTCAGCTGATTCGAGTTATCCACCCAGTGCGGCACAGTATATGTCTCGCTTCCGTCGTCTGCCGTGATCACATGATATTTGTCGCCGCTGAATGAGACTTCTTTCAAGTCCACTTTAAGGATGGTCGCTTTGATGACATCAACGCAATCGGACTGTTCGGAATAGCTCCATGAAAGGGTATTGTTGCCGGGGGCGATGCCTTCGACATAAAGGTTCGTTCCATTAAAC
>JAISGX010000054.1 GCA_031262805.1 Verrucomicrobiota bacterium
GATTTAAAAAAATAAGGAACAGGAGAAGGGCATGAAAAAAGCATTGGTCATCATGGCGGGATTGCTGGTTGCGTCCACCATCGCCGCAACGGCGCAGGAAGTTCTGAGCCAGACTGCAGTGGGGTATATCAAGCGTACATTGCCTGCGGATGCAAAATTGATTACCGTTGCAATTCCATTCAACAGCATGGAGTCGACGGAAGTATTGTTTGGTGAGACGACGTTGGCGCAGGAAGCCCCTGCGGGTTCAGAAGTCCTCTTTTGGGATGAAAGTCGCCAAAGCTGGGCTGGGGGCGGGAAAAATGCAAAGGGTTGGGGCGGAGTATCCAATCGCGTTGTGAGGCCGGGAGAAGCCTTTTTCCTGAGGGGGCCTCCGCGTGCCGCCGCCCAGGAATTGACGATTGCCGGCGAAGTGCCGGATGAGACCAATCTGGTGCGCACCGTAGCCGGGAATGCCAGTCTGAGCATTTTGGGGAATCCGTATCCGCTGGATGTGGCGTGGGGCGATTTGCAGATTGCCAAAGACGCTCCGAGCGGCTCCGAAGTCATGTTTTGGGATGAAAGTCGCCAAAGCTGGTCTGGGGGCGGGAAAAATGCAAAGGGTTGGGGTGGGACATCAAATCGAACCGTTAGCGCGAGCGAAGGCTTTTTCTTGCGGTTGCCCCGGGATGATGCTGCGATTGACTGGAGGGCGTCAAAGCCCTATACGTGGCCCTAACCGATAATTTAAAACAAGAGGACAGGAGAGAAGTATGAAAAAGTATGTGGTGAGCATGGCGATCTTGGCCATGATGGCGATGGGTGCGTCCGCAGGTGTCGGCATTATCTGGCGTACACAGGGATGGATGGTTGAACATGGTGGCGATTTGGATGCAGGGCCCGGGATTCTGGAGGATGGTAGCGTCATCTGGCAGCTCATTTATGCCGGCGCGGATAATGCCATAAATAAGGCTACTCTGGAGAATGCCGGGAATGGTTGGGTTTCCGGTGACGATGAAGTCTGGATGGCCCGTGAAATTCCCAAAGATGGTGGAACCGCTGCGGATGGATCAAGCTGGGATAAATGGTTGATAGATGCTTCCCCTGTTCCCGCCTATGAGGACGATTGGACCACGCCTGGTTTCGTGTACCAGCGTGTATATCAAGGAACTCCCGCAGTGGGGTCTTGGTATTATGAGAGCGAACTGTTTGCCTATGATACCGGCTATGTTCCAGGATCCGGTGCCCCTGCGGAGACCTTTGCGATTGGAACGGGCGGCGGTTTCGAGCCAAACATGCAAATGGTTCCCGAGCCGGCCACCATGAGCCTGTTGGGTTTGGGTGCCTTGGCGATGGTGTTGCGCCGCAAATTCCGCAAGTAATCCCTCGGAATGCAAAGAGCCTCCGGTTTTCCGGAGGCTTTTTTTTGTCCAGAGGCAACGGGAAGCTGGCCGCATACCGCACGATGAAAAATGCCGTTTGCATCATCAGAATGGTTTGTTACTCTCAAGCCCTATGAAAAAGACAACAGGTACGTTCTGGTTGAATGCCACTGTGTTTATCGCCGGTGCGGGGATGATGACCGTGGAATTGGTGGCCAGCCGTTTGATTGCCCGGTTTTTAGGCTCGTCGCTATATACGTGGACGGGAGTCATGGGCGTGATTTTGGCGGGCATGAGCATCGGGAATTACATCGGCGGCCGGATGGCGGATTCGGCGGTGAATCTCCGCCGTCGAATTTCCACCATGTTTTTTGCCTGCGCGGCCGCCTGTATAGCCATTCTGTGGTTGAATGCATGGGCGGGCAGTGCCGTTTGGTTGATGGCCCTGAACTGGCCGCTTCGTATTTTGATTCATATGACATGGGCGTTTCTGCTACCCGCAACGGTGTTGGGCACCATCAGCCCCATGGTGGCGAAACTGGCCATTGAGCGTTCGCCGCAGACGGGGCGGGCCATCGGAACCTTGTATGCATGGAATGCCGTGGGCAGCATCGTCGGTACTCTGGCAACCGGATTTTATCTGACGGCATGGATGGGGAGTGTCCGGATTGTGGTTTGCATGGCATTCCTTTTGGCCATTCTTGGGCTGTTGTATGGCGTGACCCGCTCGCCTTCTCCGGCGGGGGAGCAGGCCGCATGAAAAAGAAAAATGGAGAGCTCCGCCTGCCCGTGACGAATGCGGAAGGCGCCGCACCGCCAGCTCCGTTGCCTTCGCTTCCCGCATCGAAGAAAAGGGGATACCTCTTCCTTGCATTCCTGCCCTTCCTGTTCTTTTTTCTTCTGGCCCTTTGGCCGGGAGGTGGCCGCTTGGAGGTTTTGGCGCGCAGACTAAAACTCAAGGACGGCCCGGCGGAGGAGCATGCCGCCTATTTTGCGGAAACCCAATACCAGATTTTGACGGTTACAGAGGAGCCGGGAAATCCAAATCATCGCGCTTTTTATCAGGACAAACTCCGGCACAGCGAAGTGGACTTGGGTGATTTGGGGGATCTAAAGTATCCCTATATGCGGATTTATGACGCCTTGGTGAACAAGCAGCTCGGGAAAAATGCGGAACCGGTTCGTTTGCTTCTGCTGGGCGGGGGAGGGTATGTATATCCGAACTATTTGTATCGCGCCCGCCCCGGAAGTGAAATTGTGGTGGTGGAAATCGACCCCGGCGTTACCCTAGCGGCCCGTAAGGCATTCGGATTGCCGGTGGACGCTCCCATTGAAATCCACCACATGGATGCGCGAAACTACGTCGCGGAGTCGTTGAGGCGGAATTTCGACAGACCGGATTCCGTGCCCTTGTTTGATGTCATCATTTGCGATTCTGTCAGCGATTATTCCGTCCCATACCAGCTTACGACGCGAGAATTCATGGAGCAGGTCCGGGGCATGCTGAAGCCGGACGGAATCTACCTCATGAACTTGATTGATGCATTTGAGGTGGGCGCCTTCATGAATGCCATTGCGCAGACGTTTGAAGCTGTTTTTCCATTTTACGGCGCTGTTTCCGCTGTGCGGGAGTTGGGAGAGAGGAATACAACCGTGTTTGTGGGGGCTAACCAGCCTGTGGACCTTTCAGATCTGGAGGCATGGACCACCCGGCCGGACACCTTCCAAGGGCTTATGTTGACCCCAGAACATTTTCACGACCTGCGTGAGCGAAATGGCACGCGGGTGCTGACGGATGACTGGGCCCCCGTGGAAAATTTGCTCGCGCCGATTGTGAAGCTGGATAAGCTGGGCATGGTCTCTGCCGCCATTCAAGCCGGTATTCGTGCGGCGGAAAAGCAGGATTATCCCCGTGCCATTCATCATTTTCAACGGGCCGTGGAGATTGCTCCCGGCAGTGAAGCGGCACTGGAAAATCTGGCTCATGCGCAGGAGTTGTTGGGGGAGGCGGCCGCCGCGTTGAATAGCTATGCCGTGCTGGTGCAATTGTTCCCCCTGAACGTGAATGCGCGTAACCGAGCGGCCATGATACTGGCCCGGCAGGGGCATATCGGCCCGGCGTTGGTCCAATGGGAAGAGAGCTTGAACATCAACCCCGCGCAGCCCAATGTACTGAACAACCTCGGGGCCCTTGCCATCCAGCAGGGGGAGAAGGCGGAGGCCATCCGGTATTGGAAAAAGGCCTTGGAATATGCCCCTGGAGAAGAAATTCTGTTGCGGAACTTATCTGCCGTGCAGGCGCTTCCTTAGATTTGCACCGCGTGGCGATGCTGACGGCGGATTTATTTGGGTTCCGTGCTGGAGCCCCGCCAATGCAGTTTTTGGGTGAGCAGCCTAAACCAGGAATAATCGGGGAGTTGAATAAAATGAGCCTGCTGGGCGGTCCGCCGAATTTCCAGCCGGTCTTGTTCGTCCATCCATCCAACCTCCTGTCCGTCCACGGAAAGAAGAAGCTTTTTGCCCTGTTTGCCGACACGAAGGCAGATCGGCAGATGGTTGGGGATGACGAGGGGGCGGTTGGAGAGGGTGTGCGGGCAGATGGGTTCCACCACGACGGCCGGGAGGTCCCGGTGGAGGATGGGGCCGCCTGCCGAGAGCGCATGTCCGGTGCTTCCGATGGGTGTGGCGACGATCAGCCCATCGCACAAATAGGAGGCCACGGAGCGTTGCTCAATATGCACGTCGATCATGGTGGCACGCGGAGAGGTTCCCCAACCGATCACAATGTCGTTCAATGCCTTGGCCTTGGCTAGCGGAGTGCGGCTTTTTCCGTGCAGGAGGCGGGCTTCCAGAAGAGGATAGCTTGCAATGCGATATTGATTCTCCACAATACCATGCAATGCGGCGACGGCTTGGGAATCCGGAACGCTGGTCAGAAAACCAAGATTGCCTAAATTGATCCCCAGAATGGGGGTTTTGGCTCCCCGAAGGGAACGGACGGATTGCAACACCGTCCCATCTCCGCCCAGTGAAAGAAGGACGCTTACGGACCGGCCCAGCCGTTCCGGTGGAACCAACACGGCTGCGGGCAGATGGCGAAGCACCTCGCGGTTGCTGGCCACCCATGTCACGCCAAGGTCCTCGGCGGCCTCCGACAGCTCTTTGAGGGTGGCGGCGGCGCGGGGTTTGCTCAGATTGGCGAAAATTCCAATTTTCACGACTGTTTTCTCCAGTGGCCTAAAAAACAATTCATAGAATCCACCATATTTTAGGCTATTTCAGGAAATTTGGGAAGGATTTGGGAAGACTTCAGCGAAAACGTCTATTCGATGGGATTGTCTGGAAGATGAGCCACATGGGAATAATTGGCCTTGTGGATGACTTCCGCAATGAAAATCTTTTTCTTTTCAAAATCGACCATCGTTCAGGCCGGTTTCTCCATTGGTTGGGGCCGGATGCCGGTGGGTAGGCCCAAAAGCATAGTGGGGCGCGGAATCGGGGCGCTTATCGCTGGCAACCGAAAGGGTGCACAACGCTGTTGCGGGGAGTGGAACTTGATTCCGGGTTGTCCCGAGGATTGACGCTCTTGGCAACGGAGGGCATTACACGGCTTTGTAGTAGATCAGCAGTCAAACGGGTGCTCCTTTGCCAGGTCTCGACAGATTCCTATATATTCGTTTCCTTTCTCATGGGGATGATTTTTTCTCGGTTTTTCGGGTTTCTTTCTCTCGCTAAGCACACGCTTTTGCCAAAGGTGAAAAATTCCGGCCTAAAAAGTCTTGAAAGTGTGGCAAAGGTTTGGGATACTTTACCCCCGAAACCTGTAAGGATTTTGATAAACTCGATTGGGCGAAATGCCTGCCGAGGGAAATGAAAAGGAAGATGCCATGAACGTAATGTCTGTTCTCAAAGCCGAAATTTCACGCCTAGCCAAGAAAGAGGCCAAGGCGGTCAACTCTTCCGTCAAGAAGGCATCGGCGTCCTATCGCGGCTTGATCGCAGGGCTTCGCAAGCAGGTTGATGCCCTACAGAAGGAAGTAGCCAGCCTGAAGAAAACAATGCCTGCTCCCCCAAAGGCTCTGGCTTCCAAGGCGGAGCCAGAAGGTCGTTTCTGGATAACCGGAAAAGGCGTCAAGACCATGCGGAAGCGAACGGGGCTCACCCAGGCCAAGTTTGCCAAGTTGGTTGGCGTCAGCGTTCCCACCGTCGTCAACTGGGAGAAGGCCGAGGGCAAGGTTGAGATCCGGCGTAAGGAGACCATGGCGAGGCTCCAAGAGCTGAAGGGCAAAGGCAAACGGGAAGTGGGCGGGATGTTGCCGAAGGAAGCCAAAAAGCCCAAGGCGAAGGCGAAAAAGGCCTGACCGGAATTTCATGGCGGACATAATTTTCTGCGGAGCCTGATCCTCTTCCCAATCCGCCTGCGCTCCTTGCACCCTCCCGACCTTCGGGAGGGTTTTTCATTTTCAGGTAAGCCTTTGTCTTTCGTGGCAGGGACGGAATCGTAGACTTGTCGAGGTTGATGGACCGTGCCGTTCCCTTGAAGGGCATGCGGAAGCCACAAGCGTTCACAAGGCATCGAGTCCCGTATGGGAATCATTGGGCGGTGGCTCCCTGGTAGTCCATCTCAAGGCCTCCGCCGTTCCCATGCCTATCCCTTCCGCAATGCGGGCATACTTTCAACCCGCTTATGTTATCTTGACCCTAAAAAATTCTGCGTCAGGATGCCGAGGTTTTGGGCGGAGATTCGCATGGAGAGCGTTTGGGGTATTCGTGCATTGGAGGCAAGAGGGATTTTGGGCGGCAGACCCTATTGACCAATGAAATTGCGGAATAGCTCGCCATGCTGTTCATGCTTTGCGGATAATTTCAAAACCCTTTCCGGCGGAGAAATAGTTGGCAATGTCCGAAAGGATGTGATGGCCAGAGCATTGCACGATAAAGATGCGGTAATGCGGCACGAAAGAAACCAGCCACGCCGTCTTCGAGCGTTACCGCCTCAAATGTCTGCGTGAAGGCGGCGGACAACTCCCGTAGCGTGCGCACGGGCCCAGCCGCGCAGCAGGGGTTTGAGCTTGCTGCACATTTTCTCGATTGGATTGGAATCGGGACTGTAGGCGGGCGGGAACTTCGCGGCGGCGCCTCTCGCTTCGATCATGGCGATGGCCACACACATTATAACGCGGCGATTCCAAATCAAGCTCCTGAATTGAATCCGAAGTGTCTGATCGAAGAGTAATGGAAGGCTGGGCAATTGTATCTGCGGAGGAAGTGACTGGGGTTGTTTTGGGGAACATCCGGGAAGGAATTCCTTCGGGGGATGGTCAGGTTTTGTCCAGACCAGTCGTGTTGTCTCAACGGCCTTGTGAGGGGTAAGGCATCGGATTACAACGCGAAGCCATGCGAAATGACCCCCTTTCGGCGAAAGCCTAGGAACCAAGTTTCTTCCAGTGACTCAGAAACTCCACATTACCAGCCGGTCCACGGATTGGCGACTCGCAAAATTCAAGCCAGTGCCACGGAAGGGTTTCCGTTCCGAATTGCCGGATCCGTTCGACAACCTGCAGGCGGATCGCCGGATCCCGAACCACGCCGCCTTTGCCGACCTCCCCGCGACCGGCTTCAAACTGGGGCTTGATCAAAGCCACCACCTCGCCACCCGGAATCAAAACGCGGTTAATGGCGGGAAGAATATGCCGAAGGGAGATAAAGGAGACATCTGTAACCGCAAGGGCGATTGGTTCCGGCAGGTCTTCCGCGTGAAGATGTCGGGCATTGCAGGCATCCATCACAACCACCCGCGGATCGCTTGCGATCCGGTGATGGAGTTGGGACTTGCCGACATCCACGGCATATACCGTGGCTGCTTCATGCTGGAGGAGGCAGTCCGTAAATCCGCCAGTGGAGGCGCCCACATCCAAACAAATCTTTCCCTCCGCCGTTAGTCCATGGAACTGTTCAAAGGCTTTTTCCAGTTTCAGACCGCCGCGGCTGACGAATCGTTCCGGCGTGCGGACACGAATCTCACTGGCCTCATCAAACTCATGTCCCGGCTTTGTGGCCGGCACATCCTTGACCAACACTTCTCCGGCCAAGATGAGCCGTTGGGCCTTTTCCCGGCTTTCCGCCAGGCCGCGTTCCACCAACAGCACATCCAAACGCTTTTTTTTCATTTCCCCGTTTTCTTGCGTCGGATGCTCCGAAACAGGGAAGAGGCCACGATCAGAGCGGCCATACCTCCCATGGCGCACCACACAATCAAATCATACTTTTTCTTCTGCCGGTTCGGTGGAAGGGGCGTGCTGTCGGTATCCGCCGCATCGATGCCGATTCCGGTGAAGAGGGATGTGTCCGGCAGCTCATCAAACGGGGCGGGGATGGCCGGTTTTCCGGCATCCACCCAGGCCGTGTACCACAGGGAGGCCAGATTCGAGGCGGCATCACTAATCCGTCCCATGATGGCCTCTTCCATCAATTCCCAGAATTTCAAGTAATACGCCTCGTTGTCCGTGCGTCCGCCGGCCGTTCGTTTGGCGATGATGTCGCTATTGAGGATGAGGGGAATTTGCTGGACGGATTCGTCCACCCATGTCAGAACAGAATGGAAGGGATCCTCCAGATACTTCCCCCGTTTGACCCGCATGTTTTCCTTCCGGAAAAAGGCCTTGGTCATATCAATTTCCATGCGTGTATGCACTCCATACTGGCCCGTCTCCTGTCCATTGTAATTCCGGGTGCAGTGTAGCGGCATATGCAGGTCTCCCACATAATGGCCCATGGTGGCGCCGCACCGGGCTGCCCACATCCAGTCGTTGGTCCGCATGGCCTCGCTCATCTGCTGCAGGAGCTCCAGAATGACCCAGGGAGCAATCCCAAGCTCTTCCTTGGTCAGGTAAACGCTGGCCAAGCCGTCGGTTTGGTCTCTGGGAATGGAATACATGTCGAATTCGCCGGGGAGACGGTCGGGTTCAAAATAATGGCGGGGCGTTTCAGCCCGGTCATGGCTTTTCCATAAATCGGGATAAATGCCAGGAAAGGCCATGGGACGGGCAAAAGCCCGCCAGCCGGTCATTTCCGGCGGGACGTTGTATCCCGCATATCGGTTGATGTAGACATGCTGTGCACCTCCCCATGCAAGGGCGTGGGAGGCGCAAAAAAACATCAGAAGTCCCAGGGCAAGAAGAGGGGAGCGGGATAGAAAGGGGATGTTTTTCATGGGGCAGAATTCTTTCGGGCTGGTTGATAAGCCATGGCGACTTCGGGGCACGTCAGAGGGGAGGCATATTTTGCGCAGTTCATGCAGCCCTTGTACAACTTGTACATGAGGGTTTCCTTGGAAACCGACACAAAGCCCAGTTTGGCGAAAAAATGGGGGGTGAACGTCAGGACGATGATCTGGTCCGGCTGGAACTCCGCCACACGCTCCATGGCGGCTTCCACCAGTTTGCGGCCCAAGTGTTGCTTTTGCAGGTCTTTCCGGACGGAGACCGATTGAATTTCAATGGATGGATTTTTGGTCGGATCCAATTCCGGCAGGACGGCCCAGGCCGCAGTTCCCACAATCTGTCCTTCCAGTTCCGCCACTAAAAACCGGTCGATATTCAGCATGATGTTGCTGATGGACCGCGGAACCAGTTCGTTCGGGTGGGCTTTGATTCGTTCGTAAATGGCATGGCCGTCGCTGAAGGAGGCTTTGCGAATGAGGGGTTTTGGGGAAGGGTTCATATGTGTTTCAACCATAGTTTGAATGAACCATTCTATCACCCGTTCCGGCTGGATGCAATGTGCCAGCTTCAGCGGCCGGATGGGCCCGTTCTACGCGAGGGCGGCGCCCAGCGCTTCCGCTTTTTTCAGTGTTTTGGGCTTTCCGGCAATATCGCCTTCCGCCTCCACCCCCGGGACCAGAATTTCTCCAATGGATTCCCATCCCATATAGGAAGCCGTCAGGCGATAGGTGGCTTTTAGTCCGGCGAAGGCCCCGGCGGAAGAATCGGCGGCCGTGGCCAGTAGTGCGGTGGTTTTACCACGGAGGTTTCGCGGTCGGTGGGGGGCCAGACAATACAGGCGGTCCATGAGGATTTTCAGCCAAGTTGACCAAGTATAAAAATGAAGAGGCGTGGCGAACACCACAACATCCGCTTTCCTCAAAAGGGGATAAACAGCCTGCAGATCATCCTTTTGAACGCACCCGGCGGCTACCGTTTCCCGGCAGCTTCCGCACACCGTGCAGGGCTTCAGCTTCAATGCGGAAAGGCGGATGGATTCAACAGTGTGGCCATGGAGGCTGGCGCCGTCGGCAAACGCATAGGCCAACCGGGTGGAATTGCCGTCTTCTCGGGGGCTACCAAGGAGCACGAGGACCATTTTCTTCTTTTTTGAGGCGGGGGACATAAATGGACTGCTTTCTATATTGCTGTTCTTTTCTATACACAGCCTGGTTTTATTGGAAAAGCGAAATCATCCTTCACGGGGCGGGATGCCCCGTGGAAATTCGCTTTTTCTTGAAAGTGCCTTATGGTTATGGGAGAGTACGCCCCCGATGAAGAATGAAATGAAACCGCGCCATAGAACCGATGTTGCCTCGGAACAGGGGTTCCGGAAAAACTTCATTGCTCCG
Source organism: Verrucomicrobiota bacterium (assembly GCA_031262805.1). Classification (GTDB taxonomy): domain Bacteria; phylum Verrucomicrobiota; class Kiritimatiellia; order CAIQIC01; family Lenti-01; genus JAISGX01. The sequence goes on from JAISGX010000054.1 coordinate 9,976, forward strand.
CTGACGGGGCAGGCTCTTTCCGTGACGTTCGGCCTTCTGTTTTTGTTTCAATGCATGATTCTCCCTTTGGTGGGAAAAGCGGCTGTTTATGGATCGAACTCCCCTGGGGCGGGCCCCGCCGATACGTTATGGAAAAACCATCTGTTTTTCACCGTCATGTTGCTGATCACGCTGACGGTGGGGGCGGCGGCATGGACATCCAAATGGATGCGCCGGAAGGAAGACCAGGGGCCGTATCCCAACGTCACGGCGGGGTTGCTGGGGTTGACTTTGCTACTGGCGGCTGTGTATGCCTTTGGGTGGTTGAAACTGTAGCAGGAAGAAAGGACGCGGCTGTGCCATTTCGAGTGTTTAATCTGGCGGAAGTTGCCGACTATTTGAATCTGCTCGAAAGCGCGGTGGAGGAACTGGCCCGCCGAGGAGAAATTCCGTGTGAACGGCAGGGCGGGCGTTTATTGTTCCGGCACAATGCCGTGGATGAATGGGCTTCCCGCCGGGTGTTGGGGTTCAATGAGGAGAGCTTGAAGGATTTTCACCGCCGCAGCTCCGCCAAATATCATGATTTGTCGTCCAAGGCCGCCATCATGTCTTCGCTGATTCAACCGGATTGGATTGCGCCGCAGATGACCAGCCGTTCCAAGGCGTCGGTCATTCACGATATGGTTGAATTGGCCGACCGGACCGGCCTGCTGTGCTACCGAAGCGAACTCCTCGAAAGTATTGTGGAACGGGAAAAGCTTTGTTCCACCGCCTTGTCCGGCGGGTTGGCCCTGTTGCACCCGCGTTATCATGAGCCCTATATGTTTGAGGATTCCTTCATCGTGGTGGGCAAGACCATTGCGCAAATTCCATTTGGGTCGCCGGACCGATCCACGACGGACATTTTCTTTTTGATCTGCTGCCAGGACGACCGTATCCACCTGCATGTGCTGGCACGCCTGTGCATGATGTGCCACCAGACAAGCCTTCTGTTGGAAATGCGGGATACCGACAACTCGCGGGACATTCTCCAGATCCTGCTCCGCAGCGAAGAGCAGGTGATCCAGCAGACCCCTTCCTGTTGATCCCTGATCCCATCGGGATGCCGAGGAGGAAAGGGCGGGCTTTCGTTTTTGGTGCTTGTTTTTCAGTCTCAGGCGGGCACAATAAAAATAGATTTGGAGGAAATGGATGATGCGCAACAGTTGGTTGGTTTTGGTGAGTGCCTGTGTGATGGCGGCGGTTTGTGCGGTTTCTGCGCAGGATGCCGCTTCGTTTGATGCTGCGCACAAGGCGGTCTTGAGCAAATTGCAAAGCATGGGGCACGGATATTATTCTGAAAAGGAGTGGGCGGAAGTGGACCAAAGCGTGGAGGCTCTGGTGGCGGATGCCGTTGCGCGCCGGGACGGCACGGCCATTGTCCGCGCCGCCGTCATCAAGGCCATGGTGCTGGGGGATATGCGCCGCCAGTACGCCGCGAGCGTTCAGGTGCTGGAAAACGCCGTCCAACAGGTTTCCGCTATGGAGGGTGTGGATGCCTCGCCCTTATATGTCAAGCAGGCGGAAGTCTGGGCGGAAGCCGGAAAACCGGCCGAAGTGGAAGCCGTGATGGCGGAATATAAGGCCAGCAGGTATTATGACCCCAAGCCCTATGCTTGGTCCGGCGGTTCCCAACCTGGTGATCCGTTGTTGGTGGCGCGCCCGAATGCACCCGGTGGCAATTCCGTCCCCTTGACTGTGATGCAGCAGGCGTTGGTTCGTGCCAAAAGCGCGCCGGGCACCCTGTTCCCGGACGCCAACCTGACGGATCTGTCTGGCCGTTCTTTTGCCCTCTCCAGCCTCCGCGGGAAAGTTGTGTTGGTGGATTTCTTTGCCCGCGGCTGGAAAACTTGGGAGGAGAACCTGCCCCAGGTGCGGGAGCTGTGGGATCGCTACCATACCCAGGGATTTGCCGTGCTCAGCATTTGCCTAGAGCCTGCCGCCTCCGGTTTGGAGTCACTGCATCTTCCATGGCCAGTGGTGGCGAATGCACCGGCCTTGACGCGGGAATTGGGCATTTTCGGCGCATCCACCAGTTATTTGTTGGATTCGAACGGCATGGTGGTGGCTCGGGATCTGCGCGGGTCCGACTTGGCCTTTGCCGTGCAACGTGCGTTGGGCCAGCACTAGGATGGCCTGCCGAACAGGGGCAGGCAGAGAGGGCTGGCACTGGCTGAAAAAGCGCATTTCGGCGTTTCGAAGTTTTTTCACTTGCGCGGGTGGTTGCCTGTGGCTATAGTTCCGTGCTACTTTTATTCAGGAGAGAAGAATGTCAACGATTTGTCAAATTTGTGGTAAAGGCGCGTCCAGCGGATCCCGGATCATTCGCCATGGCTTGTGCAAAAAAAAAGGCGGCATTGGGTTGCATACTACGGCCGTCACCAAGCGGACCTTTAAGCCGAATCTGCAGAAGCTTCGCGTGAAGCAACCGGTTGGCGGCGTGAAAACCATGACGGTGTGCACATCCTGCATCAAAGCCGGAAAGGTGGCCAAGGCCTAGGGCCTCTGCAAGGAGACGGGATTGACGTTCCCGCAGAAGCACCCCGTCGCAGCTTGCGCCGGGGTATTTTGTTCTACAGGCATCGCGGGACGCAACAGGAGAAACGCCCATGAGTGAGAAAAAAAGAAAAACAGACAAGGCCCATCTGGTGGTGGACGGCAAAACGGTCGAACTGGCTGTCCTGGAAAGTTCGATGGGGGAACGGGCCTTGGAGCTCGGCCGACTGAAGGCGGAGACCGGCTGTTTTGCGTTTGATCCTGCCATGGCCAACACCGCGGTTTGCCGTAGCTCCATCACCTATGTGAATGGCGAAAAGGGCATCCTGTTGCTCCGTGGATATCCCATTGAGGATCTGGCGGAACGGTGTAGCTTTGTGGAGGTGGCCTATCTGCTGATTCACGGCGGGCTGCCGACCATGGAGCAGAGCATGCGGTTTTCCCGTTTGTTGAACATCCACTCCATGCTGCATGAAGACATGCGCAGTTTTTTTGGCAATTATCCGGAGGGCGCACATCCGATGGCCGTGCTCTCCGCCATGGTGGTCTCCCTGTCGAGCTTTTATCCGGAACTGCGGCTGGAAAATACACAGGAAGAAACGGACATCACGGCCACGCGTCTGTTGTCCAAGTTGCGTACCATTGCCGCCTTTTCCTACAAGAAATCCGTCGGCGAACCGTATGTGTATCCCAGCCATAAATACAGCTATTGCGAAAACTTTCTGAACATGATGTTTTCCTCTCCCGTTTCGATGTACAAGGCGGATGCCTATGATGTCGCCCTGATGAACAAGCTGTTGGTGCTCCATGCGGATCACGAGCAGAATGCCTCCACCACGGTGGTCCGCATGGTGGAAAGTACGGGTGCCAATCTGTATGCCTGCATTTCCGCCGGTATTTGCGCCTTGTGGGGCAATCTGCACGGCGGCGCTAACCAGGCGGTCATCGAGATGTTGGAAAAAATTCACCGCGATGGCCTCACGGCGGATCAGGTGATTCACAAGGCCAAGGATAAAAACTCCCGCTTCCGCCTCATGGGGTTCGGGCATCGGATCTACAAGTCCTATGACCCCCGCGCCAAACTGGCCAAAAAAATGTGCATGGCTGTTTTGAAGAAGAAAAAAATCCAGGACCCCCTAGTGGAAATCGCCATGAGGCTAGAGGAGCGTGCCCTGAACGATCCGTATTTCCAGGACCGGAGCCTGTATCCCAATGTGGATTTCTATACCGGGTTGATTTACCGCGCCATGGGGTTTCCCAAGGAAATGTTCACCGTGCTGTTTGCCCTAGGCCGACTTCCCGGCTGGATTGCCCATTGGCAGGAAATGCGGAAGGATCCCGAGCAACGGATCATGCGCCCCCGGCAGATTTATACCGGCCCGCAAAAAACCGCGTATATTCCCATTGAGGAACGGCGATAACATGGCCCAACGCACCCCGGAGGAAAAGGCCCGTTCGCGGGAAATGGAAATCGCCTTCTTGGAAGGTGTCCGTTCCCGCTTGCCCCAGAATGTCGCAGTGTGGGAAAGCTTGGGATGCCTCTACACGGAAATGGGGCGCTTCGATGATGGCCTGCAGGCGGACCGCCAGGTGGTGCAAATGCATCCCAACTCCGCTGTGGCCTGGTACAATTTGGCTTGTAGCTTGGCCTTGACGCAAGGGGGCGATGCTACCTTCGAGGCGTTGGACAAAGCCGTGGCATTAGGATACGACGATGTGGAATGGATGGAGCGGGATGGCGATCTGGATGCCATCCGCGAAGACCCGCGTTATATCCGCTTGTTTTCCATGCTGCGTGCGACGGTTCCGGAAGAGTAGCGTTCAAGCAAGCTCAGGGTGGTCCGCCGCCGCGCAACTGGCCTCGCAGGGGCTCGTATGGATCCGATTTCGGCCACTGTTCCGATGGGGTTTCTCCTGTCTGCATGCGTTCCCTCCACTCTTTCCAGCGGCATACAGCCCCTCGCAGCGAGCCAAGGCCACCCGTTCCCCGAGGCCATTGCTTGAGGCCCTTTCGATTCCATTTTCTATGCCTTTGCGCCCTCTGCTTCTTCGGCCCGCTTTGTGTCTCATTTTCATTGGCACATAGGGACAATGGAAAAAGCGTCTATTTCATCACGCCGATGCGCCGCAGTTCGTAATAGGCGGCTTTGCAGGCGCGGACATCCGCAAAGGCATTGTGGGCATCGGAAAATCCCCTGCCGAACAACAGGCGGTGGAGCTCGCCCAGATTGGGGAATTTATAGCCGTTTCTTCCGGGCAACATGCACCAGTCGGTGGCCTCCCGCATGGTGCAGCGCATATTCTTTTTGAGGAACGGGTTGTCCAAGCCCAGCCGGAGGCATTCGGCACCCAGAATTTTTTCATCGAAGGAAATGTTGTGGGCGACAATGTGGTCGGCCCCGGCGATATGTACAAGCGCCTCCCGGACCACTTCCCGCAGGGGACGCCCCTCCGCTAGGGCGCGTTCGGTAGTGATGCCATGGACCCGGGCGGCGCCGTCGGGAATGGTGTATCCGTCCGGCTGGATGATATGGGAGGCGCTCGCCAGTTCGTTGCCTTGTTCATCGCACATCATCCAGGCCAGTTGGACCATTCGCGGCCAGTTCTCCACCTCGTACAGCGAAGCCTTCCAGTTTCGGGGCAGGCCGGTGGTTTCCGTATCGAAGAAAAAGAAGCGAGGCGGACAGCCGCCGTCAAACTGAAGAAATTCTTGCATACGAGAGAGTATAGGGGAACTCGGGACGAATGGCGACAGGACTTTTTGTCCGGCCCCGGGGGAGGGGGCAGGGTTCAACTTGACGGAGGCGGGGGGGAGGGGATAGGGTTCGCCATTCGCTGTGGAATGGTGGTATATTCCTTGGGCCCGCATGCTGTGGAATCCGCCAGAGGCCCCCCACAGACGAGTGGCAGAAGGAAGGATTGTGGCGAAAGAAACAACAGTTGAAGCATCGGAACGGGACCATCCCTTGGAGTCCATCCGGAATATCGGTATCGTTGCGCATATTGATGCGGGAAAAACGACAACGACGGAACGCATTTTGTTTTATTCCGGCAAGGTCCACAAGATGGGCGAAGTCCATGAGGGGACGGCAGTGATGGACTGGATGGTGCAGGAGCAGGAGCGTGGCATCACCATCACCAGCGCTGCCACCACCTGTTTTTGGAACGACAAGCAAATCACCATCATCGACACGCCGGGCCATGTGGATTTCACGGCGGAGGTGGAGCGTGCGTTGCGCGTGCTGGATGGTGCGGTGGGCATCTTCTGCGCGGTGGGGGGGGTGCAGCCGCAGTCGGAG
>JAISGX010000090.1 GCA_031262805.1 Verrucomicrobiota bacterium
AAATGCTTCTCGACGCCATGAAGGCGCGTGAGCAGGCCCAACGCGACCAGCTCAAACCGCTCTTCGGCAATCCCGTCGCTGTGGAAAAAGACTGGTAGATGCCATCGCTGAGGATAGACTATTCCGCCTATGTTATTTTTTGCGCCAACTAGTTTTCCCCCACGGCAGCCCCGCTCGGGCCGCCGTATGGAGCCCTTTTTCCGCAGAGGCCTGTGGGCGGCGCTTTGGCTGGGCATGGCCGCGGCGACCTGGGCGGTGGATGTGTCGTTCGATGTGCAACCGCGCTTGCTGAACGTGGGTGAAACGGCCAAGGCCACCCTGATTTTTCATGGCACCAACAAGGCGCCTCCGCTGGCTTTTCCGGACATCGACGGCCTGCAAATTTCCACGGCCTCACAACTGACGCAGAACATCAACGGCCATGTATCCGTGCATTTGACCTATCGGCTCTTTCCCCAGCGGGCAGGCACCTTCACCCTCAGCCCCTACACCCTGGAATACAACGGAGAGGAACTTCACCTTCCCGCCGTCTCGCTGGAGGTACGCGTGCCGCAGGGCGTCGAAGCGTCCTCCACCAATCAAATGCTGTTTGCCCGCGTGAGCCTGCCCCAAACCGCGCCGTATATTCATCAGCCCTTCGACATGCTGTTGAGCATATATTCCCTCCCCTCCATCCAGCTCACCCGCGACGTTCAGCTGTTGGGCGGCCTGCCGGAATCCGGCTTCGCCCTCAGCTCCTTTGAAGAACTTCAGACCATCCGGGAGGAAGTCAACGGCCAGATTTATACCCTGCGCCGCTTCCGCGCTCGTGCCCGCGCCCTCACAACCGGGCATTTCACCATCCAGCCCATCCTGCGCGTGAACGTGGTGGATGCCTCCCAGCCGCAGCGGCGCCGAGAGGCATTCGGCGGTTTTTTTGACGATCCGTTTTTCAGCAGCGGGCCCGCCGCCACCCCCGTCAACCTGGACGTGCCGCCCGCCCCATTGGATATTCGCCCCATTCCAGTCGAGGGGCGGCCTGCCGATTTTACAGGCGCCGTCGGGGAATTTCAATTCCAGGCCGATGTCCGACCGCGCGAAGTCAAAGCCGGTGAACCCATCACCGTCACTCTGCGCCTGCAGGGGCGAGGCAATATTGCCTCTGCCCGGTCGCCGGTCTTTCCGGAATCCACGCTGTACAAGACCTACGATCCGCGTCAGGTTGGCGATTCCCCCTCCCCCTCCGACGAAACGGGCACGAAAACCATGGAACAGGTGATTCTCCCCCGTTCGGAAGCCCTCACGGAACTGCCATCGCTTTCCTTCTCCTATTTTGATCCGGCTCTGTCGCAATACCGCACCCTGAGCGTCGGCCCCTTCCCCCTCACCGTTCATCCAGCGGACAATGCAAACAACGCCCTCCTGTTGCAGATTCCCGGCAGCACCGCAGAAGGTGGAAGCAAGGCCATCGTATTGGGTTCGGATATTGTGTACCTGAAGCCCGCCCCAAAACACTGGAAGAATCCCGCCGCCTCCAAGCGCCTGTTCACCCCCGCCTTCCTTCTCGTGCATGCCCTTTCGCCCATCGGTCTGGCCGTCCTCTATGGAATCCACCGGCGGCGGAACCGCTTGGCCGAAGACATCGCCTTCGCCCGGCGGCGGCATGCGCCGAAATCTGCGCGCGCCAGCCTTCGGAGAGCCGCCGATGCGCTCCGGCAAGCGCCATCCCCTTCCTCGGTTTTTGAACCGCTTTCTGCCGCTGTCGCGGATTATTTTGGCCACCGTCTTAATCTTCCCCCGGGGGCGGTGGAATCCGGCCTGATTCTCGAAAAACTCCAGCAGGCAGGCCTGCCCGAAATCGACCTAGCCCGGTGGCGCGAATTCTTCGCCCTCTGCGAGCAAATCCGCTATGCCGAAGCGCCATCGCTCGACCCTGCGGCATTGGACGGCTGGATCAACACCCTCACGACATTGCTGCGGCAGACGGAAAGGATCAAGCTATGAGCCGTTGCCTCCATCGCGCCGGATTTTCCTTGCTGGCCCTCCTCATCCTTCTTCCTGGCGGCGCATCCGGTGCGGTGGATGCCGCCCGATATCAAGCCGTCTTTGCCAAAGCCTCCCGCGCCTATGATGAGAACCGGATGGAAGAAGCCATCCGGGATTGGCAATCCTTGGTGGATGCCGGCCAGCGCCTCACCCCGGTGTGGTTCAACCTGGGCAATGCCTATTACCGTAATGGACAGCTCGGCAACGCCATCCATGCCTACCGGCAAGCCTGGTATCTTTCCCCGAGGGACCCCGACATCCGCGCCAATCTGGGATTCGCCGCTCAAACCGCCGGCATCGCCCTGCCGAGCCATCCTGCGCTGGTGGCCTGGATGCTGGACATCAGCCGTCGGGAATGGCTCCAAGCCGCCTCCCTCTTTTTCTGGCTCGCCACGGCAACGGCCGTCCTTTGGATTCTGTTTCCACGCTTCCGTGCCATCCTTCGCCCCCTTCCATGGGCGCTGGCCGCACTCCTACTGCTTTCCATGGCCGGCCTGCTTGTGCATCAGCAATGGATCCAACGACCCGAATGCGTCGTGATGGAAGGCCCCTCCTCCGTCCTTTCCGGCCCCTTTGAGGCCGCCACGCCCCTTCTTTCCATCCCCGAAGGAACCATCGTCCGGCGAACGGCGCAGCGGGGGGGATGGAGTGAAATCCGCTATGACTCCACAACGGGGTGGTTGCCCTCCGCCGTGCTCGCCGCGGTGCCCTGAGTGTTCCGGCGAACCAGCAGAAGCAAAAACAAGGGGCCGCCCAGCAAGGCCGTAAGGGCCCCCACCGGAATTTCATGTGGTGAGGCCACCACCCGCCCCACCGTGTCGCACCCCGCTAGCAAGGCGCCGCCCAGAAAAAAGGAGCCGAGCATGACCACCCGCATGTCCGGGCCGATGAACCGGCGGACCGCATGCGGCGCCAACAGGCCGATGAAGCCGATCGGCCCAGCCACGGCGGCAACGGCGGCGGACGCCAGACCGGCGCCAATCAAAGTCAACCGGCGGACCCTAGCCACATCCACCCCCTGCCCTGCGGCCATCTCCTCTCCCAATCCGAATGGATTGTATTCCCCCGCCTGGGCTTGCAAAATCACCAGCCCGGGAAGCGCTAAAACGGCCAGGGCCGCCACCTGCCGCCAATCTGCCCCCCCCAGGCCGCCGAGCAACCAACGGTGATATTCCGCCAACTTCCACGGTGCAATAAAACCGCCCGCCACCAAGATGGCCCCGCCGCTGATGATGCCTATCGTGATGCCGGCCAACAGAAGCGACGGCGTCCCCACCCCACCCGTCCGACGTGCGAGAAACAACACCAGCATCAACGCGCCCCCTGCGCCGACCAACGCCGACACCTGCGATGTGTTGAATGGCCCGGCCGCCAGCCACAGAACGGGAAAGGCGCGGGCGGCAAAGGCCCCTAGGCTGGCGCCGCCCGCCATGCCCAACGTCCAGGGTTCGGCCAAAGGATTCCGGAAGAGCACCTGCAGGGCGGCTCCAGTCATCGCCAGCGTTCCTCCAGCCAGCAGGCCGAGAACGACGCGTGGCAGACGAAGGTGAAGAAAGATCCGGCTATCGAGGGTTGGTAGGTTTCGAAGACCTTCCCAAACGTCGCGGAGTTGAAGCCGCTCCGCCCCCGCAAACGGACATGCCAGCAGCACCAGCAGGAACAGGAGGAAAAAGAAAATGGAAGTTCCGCACGGTTTCATATGGCAGGCTGCACCACGGGCCGCTGGGTCCGGGGATGAAGAAAAACCTCCACTCCGGAGCCATATACAGCCTTCAACCGTTCCCGGGTAAAAATACGGGAAGGGACATCGTCGGCTTCGATTCGCCCATTCTGCATCAGAATCACCCGAGGACAAAACAAGGCGGCCAAGTTCAGATCGTGAAGCACCACCACCATACGGGTTTTCGACGCCGAGCGTGCGCTCAAAACCTGCATAACGGAAGCCGCCTGGTGAAGATCCAATGCCAGCGTGGGTTCATCCAGTAGCAGTAGGCTCGGCTCCTGCGCTAAGGCGGAGGCAATCCATGCCCGGCGGCGCTCTCCCCCGGAGAGGTGCGAGAGCCTCCTGCGGCGCAGTGCCGTCAACTCCACAGCATCCAATGCACAGTCCACGGCGGCACGATCCTCCGGAGCGGTTGCCTCCAGCCCGGCGCCATATGCATGCCGCCCCAAGGCCGCCACCTGCTCGACGGTATAGTCGAACAACGGGGCAGATTCCTGAGGCAGAAACCCCAGGGAACGCGCCAGTAGACGCCGCGAGATTCCGCCAACCGGCACTCCATTCCAAATCACCCGCCCTTCCTGCGGCGGCAACAGGCCGACCGCGATTTTCAGTAGGGTACTTTTCCCGGAACCGTTCGGGCCGACGACGGCACAGAGGGAATCCCCACCGAGGGAAAGCGATGGCACATCCATCGCCCATGTGCCCTCCGCATATGCAAACCGGATGCTCCGTAGCGTGAGTTCCAACGAACGAATGGGCGATTCAGGCATGGAAGATCCGGGAGGCCTCAAGCCTCCGGCTTGGGCGCAACCGCTAGCCGGATATGGATGTCGCGCAACTGCTTGTCATCGACCGCCGCCGGAGCATTCATCATGAGATCCATGGCTTTTTGCGTCTTGGGAAAGGCAATGACGTCCCGGATGCTGTGGCAGCCCGCCAGCAACATCACCAGACGGTCGGCACCGATGGCCAGCCCGCCATGCGGTGGCGCGCCAAATTCCAACGCCTGAAGCAAGTGGCTGAACCGGTCTTGGATTTCCGCTTTCGGCAACCCAAGCACCTGGAACATGCGGGCCTGAAAATCTGGATCGTGAATCCGGATGCTGCCGCCGCCAAGTTCCGTTCCATTCAGAACAATGTCGTACGCCTGGGCACGAACCTTTTCCGGCGCCGTTTCCAACAGCGCGACATCTTCCGCCTTCGGTGCGGTGAAAGGATGGTGCACACTGACCAACCGGCCTTCGTCGTTGCGTTCGAAAAGCGGAAAGTCGGTGACCCAAGTGAATTGGAAGACATCCGCCGGAATGATGCCGGCCTGAGCGCCCGCCAGCAGGCGGATGCGGCCGAGCACCGGCAGCACTTTCTCCGCCTTGTCCGCGCCGAACAACACTAGGTCGCCCGGTTCAATCGCCAGCTTCTCCGTCATGGCGGTCTTTTCGGCATCGCTGAAGAATTTGACAATCGGCGATTTCCATGTGCCGTCTTCCTGCACCCGGATATAGGCCAGCCCGCCCAATCCACCTTCCTTCGCCAGTGAAGTCCAATCTTCTTCCACCAGCTTGATGGATGCCAGCGGCGCCACACCCTTGGCGTTGATGGCTTTGACCACGCCACCATTTTCCAGGGCACGGCCGAACACCTTGAATTGGGTTGCTTGAAATACGTCGGCCAGATCGGTGATCTCCATGCCGAAACGAAGGTCCGGCTTGTCGCTACCGTAGCGGTCCATGGCGTCGCGCCATGTCATGCGCGGCAGGGGCAACTCCGGCGCAGGGAAGCCGGCCGCCTCCATCAGCCTGGCCATCAGCCCATCCACCATGGTGATCACGTCCTCTTCCGTCACAAAGGACATTTCAATATCCAGCTGGGTGAACTCGGGCTGGCGGTCGGCGCGAAGGTCTTCATCGCGGAAACAGCGGGCCACCTGGAAATAGCGGTCCATGCCGGCCACCATCAAAAGTTGCTTATATTGCTGGGGGGCCTGCGGCAAGGCAAAAA
>JAISGX010000092.1 GCA_031262805.1 Verrucomicrobiota bacterium
CCTTTTGAACGAATTGAACTCCTCTTCGGCCCCGGCGCATTGGAATGCTTTGCCCGTTCCCGCGTCCTGTTGCTCGGTGCAGGCGCGGTGGGGGCCACCGCCGCCGAATCGTTGGTCCGCTCCGGCATCGGCCACCTCACCCTCGTGGACTTCGATGAATTCCGCGCCTCCAACCTCAACCGCCACCCCTTCGCCTTCCGAAGCACCCTCGGCCACTCCAAAGCGGAAACCACCGTGCGTTTTCTCCACGACATCCACCCCGAAGCCGACATCCTCGCCCGCTCCCTTTTCGTGGATGCCTCCAACGCTGACGCCCTGCTCGCCGAGCATCCTTCCGACGTGCTGCTCGACGCCATCGACTCCCTGTTGCCCAAAACCGACTTTCTCTTGGCCGCCCAGCGCTCCGGGCATCCCTATATCCTCTCCTGCCTGGGCGCGGCGCGGAAAACCGACCCCATGCGCTTTGCCGTTGCCGATTTGTTCGACACCCACACCTGCCCCCTCGCCCACCTCCTGCGCAAACGCCTTCGTCGGCGCGGAGCCGGGCGAGGCATTTCCTGCATCTTCAGCACCGAGCCGCCCACCCCCATGTCCGGGACCAACGAAGAAGCCGCCCCCGATTTTCTCGACCGCGGCCGACGCCGAGCGCCCATGGGGAGCCTCCATGCCGTCACCGCCGCCGCCGGTCAACTGGCCGCACGGACGGCCTTGTTGCATCTGCTGACGGCACGCCCCCTTGCCGCGCCCTTTCCCTCCGCCGCTCCACAACCCGTTTAGGCGAATGATCAAACAAGCGCAACATCGGATGGAGACCTCCGGCGAACGCCTCGACCGCTTTCTCCTGCATCGCTATCCCTGGCTGGACCGCCCCACCATCCACCAGCTCATTGCCGCCGGACATATCCGCTTGGAAGGCCCACACGCACGGCGAGCCGCCAAAGGCACCCGGCTGGCCGCAGGAGACACACTGACCCTCCGGGACATCCCGGAACCCGAGGACCTCCAGCCACGCGCCAACCCGGACCTTCCCCTGGCTGTGGCGTACGAAGACGAAGTCCTCCTAGCTTTCTCCAAACCGGCGGGCCAACCCACCCATCCCCTGCGCCATGATGAAACCGGCACCCTCGTCAATGCCATGCTCGCCCGCTATCCTCAACTCGCCGCCATCGGCGAAAGCCCCCTCTTCCCCGCCCTCCTCCACCGCCTCGACACCCAGACCTCCGGCCTGGTCCTCGCCGCCAAAACCCCCGGAGCCTATGCCGCCCTGCGCGGCCAGTTCCGTCGCTTCCTCGTCGAAAAGCACTACACCGCGCTCGTGCACGGCCGGGTGGACACCCCCGGCCGGCTGGAGGCGCCGCTCATGCACCAAACCCGCACCCCCTGCAAGATGGCCGTGGTCCGCTCGTCTGCCGCCGTTGCCGCCTCCGAGCAGTTCGCCGCCGCCACAGCCTGGAAGCCCCTGCAAACCGGCGTGGCGCAGACCCTGCTCGACGTCACCATTTTCACAGGCGTCACCCACCAAATCCGCGCCCATCTCGCCCATATCGGCCATCCCATCGTGGGCGATGCCCTCTACGGCTCGCCCGCCGCCAATGCCCCCCGCCACTGGCTGCACGCCTCCCGCGTCCACCTGTGCCATCCCGCCCACGGAAAATCCATGATCCTCCAAGCCCCCCTGCCTGACGATTGGCCGCCATGCCCCTGAGCCCCCAACCCCAATTTTCCACTCATTGGAAAAATCTTTCCCCCGTTTTCCACTCATTGGAAAAAAAGTTTCCACACCGTGGAAGCCTCCGCCGTCCATTCTTCCCTTCCGCGCTCATCCGGTTCATTCGCCGTCAAAAACGCGCAAAAAACGCAAAGACCACCCGAATTTTGCGCCTTATCAAAACACCCGGTGGAACATGAAAAGGAATCATATGAAACTACTGGTTGCCCTGCATATTTATTATTTGGATCAAGCCGCCTACTTTGCAAAACAATTTGATCATTTGAAAGGATTGGATTGCGATTTTCTGATCACGACGAATAAAGATTCCGACATGCTTCGCGCAGAATTTGCCCGATTCAATCCTACCTTCTTTATGGTCCCCAATCGCGGGTTGGATATTGGCCCATTTTTTTACGCGATGGAACATGTCGATTTGGACCCATATGATCTTATTATAAAATTACACGCAAAACGAATCCAGCGCCGCGCCTATAGCAAAAACTATAATGGTTATTATACGGCGGGAAAATGGCAACGGAATTTATTGGTCGAAAGCTTGATCGGCAGTCCAGAAATCATCAAAAATAATTTGGCCGAATTTGCTAAGCATTCGGATTCCAATATGCTTGGCAGCCCCTATTCTATAACCCCAGTGGAAAATCAATATAAAGAAATGGCAAAAAAATACGCTCTTCAGGCAAACCCTTCGGACGCGTATATTGCCGGCACGATGTTTATGGTTCGCACACAGGTGATCAAAAACCTAATGCAAATCATCCATTTTGATGATTTCCAAGAAGTCACAGCATTTAACAGGCACGATGTCGAATTTCCATTCTTTATGGAAAGATTCTTTGGTCTTTTTGCCGGCGGGGAAATGCGGCCGGGCGCACGAGATGAAAAATTCGAAAAGCTCTCAAAATGGTTCGGGATTCGCCGTATCTTCTGGCAAAATTTTCAAACAAACCACGGACGACATATGATACGAATTTTAGGCATTCCAATTTACTGGCGACATATTGCAAAAACATAGGTTTATACTCATTTCAGGGCCCCTCCCGGATAAATGGACCCTTTCGTCATTTCCAGGTGAAAGCCCTCTGCGCCCTCCCACGCCATGACGTCCATTCTGCTCGCGCCCATCAATGCCCGCCACAGCCACACCGCCTTTGGTGCGCGCTATCTGTTGGCCAACATGGGGGACCTCCGAGCGCAAACCGCCTTGGTGGAATTCACCATCCAGCAGCCCGCGGAAGAAATCGCGCAACGGATCGTAGCGCATTCGCCGCGCATCCTTGGTTTGAGCGCCTATATCTGGAATGCCGAACGCTTGCGGCAGCTCCTGAGCCTCCTCCGGCGGCGCCTGCCGGACACCCGGGTGGTGCTCGGCGGGCCGGAACTGACCCCCGGCGCGGACTGGGATGCCGATGTCCTTCTTTTGGGCGAGGGCGACCTCGCCTTTGCCGCGACATGCCGGAGGCTACTGGACGCTCCCCCACCGGCCGAACGCCTGATCCATGCGCCGCCGCCGGAACTGGAGGCCCTGGCGCTACCCTATGGCGAGTATACCGACGAGGATCTCGCGCACCGTACCCTCTATGTGGAAACCTCCCGTGGATGCGCCATGCGATGCGACTACTGCGTCTCCGCCACCGGAGAAGCCGTGCGCTACTTTCCACTCGACACCCTCCTGCCCGCCTTCGACACCCTTCTGGAGCGTGGAGCGCGGCTTTTCAAATTTTGCGATCGTTCCTTCAACCTCCACCTTCCGCGTGCGGTGGCCATCCTCCGCTTCTTCCGGGAACGGCTGGAGGCCCATCCTGGCCTGTTCCTGCACGTTGAAATGCTACCCGAGCGCTTCACCCCGGAGCTGTTGGCGCAACTGGCCGCCTTTCCGCCCCGTAGTCTTCAGCTCGAAATCGGCCTGCAATCCTTCGACGAAGACGTGCTCTCCCGCATCCGGCGGCCGCAGAACGTGAAGCGGGCCGAAGACATCCTGCGCCATCTCCGGCAGCACACCGCCGCCTATCTCCACACCGATTTGATTGCCGGCCTGCCCGGCGAAACACCCGCCTCCTTTGCCAGCGGTTTCGACCGCCTAGCCGCCCTGCGCCCGCATGAAATTCAGCTGGGCATCTTGAAGAAGCTGCCCGGAGCCCCCATCGTGCGCCATCAACAAGCATTCGACATGCGCTTCAATCCGAGAGCGCCCTACGAAATCCGTTCCACAAAGGATTGGCCCGCCGACCACTTGCGGCGGACGGAGCGCTTCGCGCATTACTGGGATGCCATCGTCAACTCCGGACGCTTCCTGCCGGCCGCCCCCCTCCTTTGGGCGCAAGAGGCATCTGTGTTTGAGGCCTTCATGGCGTTCTCCGACTGGATGGGACGGCGCTTTTTCGTGGAGCACGGCATCCCGCTGGCGGACAAGGTCTCCGCTGTGTTCGACTATCTCACCCGCGTTCGCGCTCAACCTCCCGCCGTGGCGGCCGATGCGCTACTCCGCGGCTATCGCCATACCGGCGCACGGGACATCCCCCCCGCCCTGGCCCCCCATCTCCCGGCGGAGCTTCCTCCGCCCTCCCCTCCCCTCCCCCGCGCCCTCCGGCGGCAGCATTTGCACTGGACGTACGACGCCTGAAATCCGGATGGGCTGCAAGAATGCGGCTGTGCCGTATTCTTGCCGCAGGACGCGCCGCAGGGCAAAAGACCGTGCGCGCTACACCAGCCCCATATATTTCTCGAAGAATGCCAACAACTTTTCGATGACGCACTGCTTTTTGGCGATCCGCCCGCTGCCGTCAAACCGGGAAATTGGCGGCATGATTTTGTCAATGTCCGTGCCAGTAGTTTTGAGCGAGCCGTCACGGAAAGCGTTGTCCACGAATTTACGGGTTTCCTCATCCTTGAGCTTTTCGGCTGCAATGAGTGCCGCCAGGTCGGCTTCTTTCTGCTCCAAAACAAATTCACGCCAATCTTCGTCCACTCGGGTGTCCGTGTTGACCCGCGCAATAAACCCTTCGATGAGTTCCTTCTTGCTTCGCAATTCCATACTGGAGCTGACCGCTTTGTCGATGGCCGTAAGGATGGTTTTGTCGGTGCAGTTGGAATCGTGGTATTTCGCCACGAGCATCAGAATGTAGTCGATGTTGACCTCAATCTGCTTGATGAGTTCTATCTCAAACACGATGTCGTCGTTGATATTTTCCTTGTCGGCAGATTTGTTTTTCGTGAACTCTTGGTAGAGGTCGATGTAAACGCTCTGATAGTCTTGAAACTCCCTCTGCGAGAGAATTTCGTTGCCCGCAAACTCATCAAAGGAAGTCAGAATGTTTTTCAGCCGCAGGATTGAACCGAACAAACGAACGAAATCTTTCTGCGCTATTTCGCCAATGATCGCCACGCCCAATGGATAGGTTGTGACAAGCATTTCTATCAGTTCACGATAGCCTTTGTGCTGCGTTCCGTTTTCCCCTGCCTCGCCGGCAGGCAGGTCATAGCCGTTGTAATAGTCGTTGTAGGTTTTCAGCAGCACAATGCCGCCCGCCTCACGGTCGCCAAACAGGGCGATGGCATCATCGGTCGCCTGTTTCAGATCGCGGAAGCAGACGATATTGCCGTAAGTCTTCACGCTGTTGAGTATGCGGTTGGTGCGGGAGAACGCCTGCATCAGACCGTGCATCTTGAGGTTCTTGTCTACCCACAGCGTGTTGAGCGTGGTGGCATCAAAGCCCGTGAGGAACATATTGACCACAATCAGCAAATCCACTTCACGGTTTTTCACTCGCTGGGACAAATCTTTGTAGTAATTCTGAAATTTGTCCGCCGAGGTGTCGTAGTTTACACTGAACATGGCGTTGTAGTCTTTGATTGCGTTTTCGAGAAAATCCCGGGAAGTCTTGTCTAGCTTCTCGTTCTCGAAACCCTCGTCGGGCAGGGCGTCTTCGGGGTCGTCCTCGTTGGCGCTGAAACTGTAGATGGTGGCAACGCGAAGATTGCGCTTGCTCTCTTCGAGCTGTCTTTTGAACTCGGCATAATATTTCATCGCCATCGGGATCGATGACACGGCAAAGATGGAATTGAACCCAGCCACCCGTGCGCCTTTCAGTGAATAGAAACTGCTGCGCTTGGTTTTTTGGTCAAAGTGTTCCAGGATGTATTTTGTCACCTCGCAAATACGCTTTGGTGCGCTCATCGCTTTTTCAATGTCAATGGCGCGGACTTTTGCGTCCTGCACATCTGCAGCCATTTTGACCGTGTTCGCATAGTCGATCAGAAACGGCAAGACATTTCTATCGTTGATTGCATTGACGATGGTGTAGGTGTGCAGCTTTTCGCCAAACGCCTGTTCCGTTGTGCGCAACGGGGGGAAGCCGCCTGCGCCCGCATTCATCGCAAATATCGGCGTGCCCGTAAAACCGAAAATGTGATACCTCTTGAACGCCTTGGTAATCGCCTGGTGCAGATCACCGAATTGGGAACGGTGGCACTCGTCGAATATCAGCACGATGCGCTGGTCATAAACTTCGTGTTTTTTGTTCCGCCCCACAAACACGCCAAGCTTTTGGATGGTTGTGATGATGATTTTTGCGTTCGGGTCTTCAAGCTGCTGTTTGAGAATCGCCGTGGAGGTGTTGCTGTTTGCGGCGCCTTTTTCAAAGCGGTCGTATTCCTTCATGGTCTGGTAGTCGAGGTCTTTGCGATCCACGACAAACAGAACTTTGTCTATGCCATCGAGCTTGCAGGCAAGCTGTGCTGTCTTGAAACTGGTCAGCGTTTTGCCGCTGCCCGTGGTGTGCCAAATATAACCGCCCGCTCCCAATGTGCCAGGCTTGAAATAACCACTTTTGTCGTTTGATGAAATTTGGATGCGATTTAAGATCTGCTCGGTCGCCGCAATTTGATAGGGTCGCATCACGAGCAATAAATTTTCCGCCGTGAACACGCAATAGCGCGTGAGGACATTCAAGATGGTGTGCTTGGCAAAAAAGGTCTTTGTAAAATCGGTGAGGTCGGCGATGACTTGATT
>JAISGX010000102.1 GCA_031262805.1 Verrucomicrobiota bacterium
TGGATCATCTCCTCCATCTTTATCCTGATTCTGACGTACGGTCTGCGTCGGCTGTTCATCCATTTGGTCCGCAGGGGATTTTTCCTGAAACAGGCCCTGCTACTGTGCGACAGCTTGGAGCGAGCGCGGGAATTAATGGACTTGTTGAAGCGGAGCGCCTTCTCTCCCTACCATCTGCGTGGCTTGGTCTGGTGCGGGATGGGGGAGCCGCCGCTCCGACCTCACGGCCTTCCGCCTATGCTCGGCACTTTGGAAACTCTGACGGAACGGATTGGGGAATACGGCGCGTCCAGCCTTCTGCTCTCGGTGTCTTCCATCCGTAGCCATGAAATCCTGCCGCAGCTCCGCCCGTTGCGTTATACCGGCATTGAATTGATGGACTATGTGGCGCTCTCCGAAGAAATTGCCCAGGAAATTCCGCTGGCCTACATCAATGACGAGTGGCTGATGACCGCGACCTTGAACAGCTCCATCCTGCAGGTCCGAAAAATCAAGCGCGCCATGGATGTCCTAGTTTCCAGCATCGGCTTGCTGCTGGGTGTGCCGATCATGCTGCTGGCGGGCGCCCTGATCAAGATGGGATCGCCTGGCCCCATGTTTTACAAACAGACCCGGGTGGGCATGGGCGGCAAGCCCTACACCCTCTTCAAGCTCCGCACCATGCGGGCGGATGCGGAAAGCAACGGCGCCGTATGGGCGCAGAAGAAAGACCCCCGGGTGACCGGCATCGGGTATTACCTTCGCAAATGGCGGATTGATGAAATTCCCCAGTTGTTCAACATCATCAAGGGGGAAATGAGTCTGGTGGGGCCGCGCCCCGAACGCCCCGAATTCACCGAAAAACTGGCCGCCCACATCCCGTTTTACGACGAACGCCACTTGGTGCCGCCCGGCTTGACCGGTTGGGCGCAGGTCCGCTTCCCATATGCCGCCAGCTTTGATGCCGCCGCACGGAAGCTACAGTTCGATTTATACTACATCAAAAATATGAGTTTCCTGTTCGATGTCGCCATTTTGTTCAAAACCATCAAGACCATTTTGAAAGGGCTCCGCCATGAAGACGAAAGCCTGTTGCAGACCGGGGACAAACTGGAAGAGCTGCTGGCTCCGCCGTCTTCCGTGCAGGAAGAGGACGGGGACCGCACCGGAGGAAGCACATGAGCATTGCCTGTGAATTTGAGTATGTCCGTCCCGCCAGCTTGAAGGACGCGTTGCGCCTGTTGGCCCGGCCTCCGGAGGGCGGGGCCATGCCCTTGGCCGGTGGAAGCGACTTGATCGCGTGGCTTCGGGATGGCGCCGTACAACCCGGCTTGGTGGTTGATATCAAACAGCTGCCGGAGTTGCGTGGCATTCGCGTCAGCGGGGGCGGTCTGTGGATGGGCGCGGCCGTTCCTTTTTCCGAACTGATGGAATCGCCTGCCGTGCAGAAACATGCCCCTGTGCTGGTGGAAGCCGCCGGCGTCTTGGCCTCCGTTGGCATCCGCAACCGGGCCACTCCCGCTGGCAACATTTGTTCGGCCGTTCCGTGTTGCGACAGCGGCCCCGTTCTGCTGGTATACGAGGCGGAAATCCACGTGGCCACGCTACGGGGGACGAAAGTCATTCCCGCCGCCAATTGGTTTCTCGCTCCCCGCCGCACGGCGTTGCCTCCGGGCGGGTTGGTGACCGGCATTCGGATTCCCGTGGCTCGCCATGCCGGCGCTTTTGCCAAGCTCAAACGCTATCGCGGCGAAGACCTTGCGCAAGCCAGTGTGGCCGTCCGGGTGGATGCCAAAGGAGCTTGGCGGGTGGCCTTCGGTTCCGTGGCCCCCACGCCCATCCGAGGGCGCAAAACGGAAAAAATTCTGGCGGGGCATAAACAGCCGGAAGGGGCCGTTCTCGAACAAGCCGCGACGGCGGCGGAAGCGGAAGTGGCGCCCATCACGGATATCCGCAGCTCGGAGCATTACCGGCGCTTGATGGTGGGAGTGATGCTCCGCCGGAGCATCCTCTTGGCCTCCGCCCGGTTGGTCGGCAAAGGAGCCGCCTACGGCATCAACATCATCGAGGAGGATGCACCATGAAGAAGGAGATTTTCTTTCAGCTCAACGGCGAGCCGCGCCGGGTGGATGTGGCGCCCCACGAAACCCTGTTGGACGTGCTTCGCGGGAAAATGGGGGTTCACTCGCCCAAAGAAGGCTGCGGCCGCGGGGATTGCGGCGCCTGCACGGTGTTGCTGGACGGCAAGGCTGTCCGGGGTTGCCTGGTGCTGGCCATGGAAGTGGAGGGGCAGGCCGTCACCACCCTGGAAGGCCTCGGACGAGATGGGCCCCGCGCCCTGCAAGAGGCCTTTGTGGAAGGCAATGTGTTCCAATGCGGTTTTTGTGCACCCGGCGTGGTCTTGGCCGCATCCGCTTTGCTGGCGGCCCATCCCGACCCCACCGAACGCCAGATCCGTGAGGCTCTTGCCGGAAACCTGTGCCGCTGTACCGGCTATGAGCCCATCGTGAAAACCATTCTGGCGGTGGCGAAAAAGAAAAAAGGCCGGAAGGCGAAACCCTCTTCCGCGCCGTCCCGGAGGACCGCATCATGAGCCGGACGCATATTGTTGGACATTCCGCCATCCGCGTGGATGGCTTGGCCAAAGTGACGGGAGCGGCCCAGTATGTGGACGATTTGGAATTCGGCCCCGGCCTGCTCCATGCCGCCGTGGTGGAAAGCCCTCATGCCCATGCGGAAATCCTGAAGATAGATACCCGTGCGGCGGAAAAAGCCCCCGGCGTGGTCCGCGTGGTGACCGGCGCGGATTTCCCGTACACGTTCGGCCTGTACATGAGTGATCGCTATATTTTTGCCATGGACCGCGTTCGTTTCGTGGGCGAGCAAATTGCCGCTGTGATTGCCGAAACCCCTGAAGAAGCGCTCCGCGCCGCCAAGCTTGTCAAGGTGGCCTATCGGCCGCTACCGCCCGTGCTGAGCCTGGCGGAGGCCCTGAAAAAGGATGCCGTTTTGCTGCATCCGAAGCTGGGGGAATATCAACGCGTACCGTGGTTTTATCCCAAGGCCGGCACCAACATCGCCCATTGGCGCAAAACCCGCAAGGGGGATCCCGCCGAAGGCTTCAAGCAGGCGGATTACATCCTCGAGGATACCTATACCGTGCCGCGCTATGCCCATTGCCCCATCGAACCACATGCCACCACGGCATTTTTCGACATGTCCGGCCGCCTGACCCTGTGGGCCTCTTCCCAATCGCCGTTTGCCCAGCGCGACGTCATGGCCATTGCCCTCAAACCCTTCGGCCTGACGCACCGCGACATCCGCGTGGTGACGCCGTATGTCGGCGGGGGCTTCGGTGGAAAAGCCGGCGTGTCCATGGAAATCATCGCCGCAGTGCTGGCCATTGCTATGAAAGGCCGTCCGGTTCGCCTGCATTGGACACGCGAACAGGAATTCCGGAACACCTCCCAGCGGCAAGGGGTGATTGCCCGCATCAAAATGGGCGTTCGGAAAACCGGCGAAATCACCGCGCTGGAACACACCCTGCACTGGGATGCCGGCGCCTCCGCCGAATACGGGGCCAATGTGGTCAATGCCGTTGGCCTCTCCGCCACCGGACCCTACCGCATTCCCCATGTGAAAATCGATTCCGTCTGCGTCTATACCAACATGCCGCCCTGCGGGGCCTATCGCGGCTTCGGCTACAGCGAATTCCATTTTGGCTTGGAATCGCACCTCAATCGCATCGCCAAGGCCATCGGCATGGATCCGGTGGAGCTCCGCCGCCGAAATGCCATCCGGGAAGGCGACACCCTCGCCTACGGTGCCGCCATGAATCCCGGCAACCTGCTCGGGGCCATGGATGCCGTCGCCGGGGAAATCCAGTGGGGCCGGAAGAAAAAGAGCAAAAAATCCCATAAGGTGATCGGGAAGGGGATGGCTTGTTTTTGGAAGGCTCCGGCCCTGCCACCCAATGCCTCCAGCTCCGCCTACCTTAAATTCAACGAAGACGGCTCCATGAACCTGTCGGTTTCCGGCATGGAAATCGGGCAGGGGTTCCTGACCGTTATGGCCCAGGTGGCCGCCGAAGTGTTGACCGTGCCCGTGGCCAAAATTCGAGTGGAAACGCCGGATACGGACCGAAATGCCTATGAATGGCAGACCGTGGGCTCCCACGTCACTTGGGGCTGCGGAAACGCCGTGCGCGCCGCCGCCGAGGATGTGAAGAAAAAGCTGATTGCCACGGCCGCCCGCGGGACCAAACGCAAGGCCGCAGATCTGTATCTGCAGGACGAGTGCGTGAAAAGCCGGAAGGACGCCTCCTTCTCGTTGCCCTTCCGCGACTATGTCATCAGCGGGATCATGCAGCCGGATGGCCGCTTCATCGGCGGCCCCATCCACGGCACCGGCATGTTCATGCCCGAATTCACCACCACCCAGGGCGATCCGGAAACCAGCCAGGGCGGGCATCCCAACGTCCACTATACCGTCGGTTGCGCCGGCGTAATCGTGGAGTTCGATAAGGAAACCGGAAAGATGGACATCCTGAAAGTTGCGCTGGCCGTGGATGCCGGAAAAGCCATCAATCCCCAGTTGGTGCGTGGCCAGATTGTCGGCGGCATCGTCCAAGGCCTGGCAACGGCGCTCTATGAGGATATACGGTATGCTCCCGACGGGCGCCTGCTGAACCCCAACTTCACCGATTACAAGATCCCCACCGCACTGGATTGCCCCGCGGAAATCGTGCCGATTATTCTGGAAACCCCCCAGCCCGATGGCCCCTTCGGTGCTCGTGGCATCGGGGAGCACACCATGATTGCCTCCGCTCCCATGATGGCCAATGCCATTGAGGATGCTCTAGGCGTTCGCCTCAAGACCATGCCCCTGACGGCGGAAAAAATCGCCCTGGCGCTGAAGGGCATCGACTATGAAGAAGTCAAGGGCGACAGCCTCGGCTTCTGTTTCCGTGGCCGCCCGTGCGACTATCCCTTTGAGGTGGGCGGCGGCATTTCCTGATTTTCCACAGTGTGGAAACTTTTTTTCCAATGAGTGGAAAAAAACGAAAAAAGTTTCCCATGAGACACTTTTCTACCCGGCGGACGAGAGGTCTGCCGGTTTGTTGATCCACACTTCCTGCGGCACATCCACGGCCTTCGGCGGGCCTTTCACGAACCGCTCGGGATGTTTGGCGTAGGCTCGATCCAGAACCTGTTGTCGTTGCCTCCGCCCCCCGGGTCTCCTAGGGGAGCCGTGCGACCGTCTTGCTGATAACACGTTTCTTCCTTCCCCTCTATTTTCTTCTGTTGCTTTCGCTTCAGCTTCTGTACGATTTCAACCGTTACAAGCGCCAAGGAGAACCCATGGAAAATTTGCGAAGGCTTCGAGGTTCCGCCGGTGCCGCTCTCATCGCCGTGCTATGCTCGGCGGCCCTTGCGGCGGGCTCTTCCCAAGCCGAAAAGCTTGCCGCCGTCGTCGATGACGAGCAGTATGCCGACATCTTCGAAAACGAGGTTTTCGACCTTCAGGACTTGGCGGAGGGCGCAGAAATCCAGCGCCGTTTTTTCAACCGCATCACGCCGCCGGGAATCTCTTGGGTGCAGCC
>JAISGX010000134.1 GCA_031262805.1 Verrucomicrobiota bacterium
GCGCCCCCAGTGTTGGTATTCGGAAAAAAACCAGGCTGCAAGTAGCAACAGCAAGACGTGGAATGTGGCAGGCAACGTCCGGGTGGAGGCCACCCAAAAAGGAATACAGAAAGCCAGGAACAGACCACTCGTCAAGCCGGACAAACGGCGGGCATAGGCCTCGCGCAAAGAAGAGGCGGAACCGGGCTCATTGCGCACGAGATAGCCCACCCGCATCATAATGCGGGCAAACAGAGCGACCGACAGGGCGCCGCAAACCGCACTGGCCAGCCCGATCCACAGAGCTAGGCTCGCCCCGGGCAGGAGGTCCGCCACGCGAACGCCCCAGCCCCACAGCAAATTCAGATTACTGGGAATGGGCTCCATTCTCAGATGCTTGATTAGCGCTTGAATCGGCGCGCCGGGGAAAACCGTCCAACTCATGGAAAAGAGATAGATGGCAAGGGAAAAGGCAAACAGCACCCAGCAGATTTGCACGGCGGTGGGAAACTGCCTGCCGAGGACATCGTATTTGATATATTCATGATGTTCTCGCCCCTCAAAAACCGTATCGATTTTTCGGGGTGAAAAAAACTGATACTCCCGTGGGGGGAGTTGTTCCTCTCCATTCACTGTGGACTTTTTGTCATGCATGTTCATAACCATGGGTAAGGCAAAATAGATACGGGTTTCCGTCCTCCGTTGTGGTTTGCAACCATCGTCAACCTATCACAAGCCAACGTACTCTTCGGATATTGCTGAATAATCGGCTCACGTGCAAGCGCGAGCGCGCCCCATCCTCTCGTTGCACCGGCCGCGGCGCCCAAAAACGAAAACAGATGGCAACGGGATGCCGCGCCGTCGAAAACCAGCGGCCGGAACCATCCAGTTGAATGACTTCGGGATGCTCCCGGCCTTCGAAGGCATGAGATGTAGACAACGCAAAAACGCAATCGCGCTCCTGAGGGATCCGGCAACACACAAGGGGAGTGGAGGGAGTGGCTCATGTCAAGGGGCTGATTTCCGTCGTTTTTCCAGATAGGTCTGATAGCGATGGGGCAATTCATCCCGACGAGTGTTCAGCTGCTTGAGCAGTCTGCCCGCCCTTTTCTGATCTCCTTTTAGCTCGAACGCCCGCATGAGGAAAAATCGCCCCATTGCAGAATTCGGCATATGCGACAAAAGAAGCGCGGCGTCTTTCACAACCGAATCGGCGGCGCCCATGGCCAGATTGATTTCGCAGCGCGTGCACAGATAAACCGGATTAAACGGTTGAGCATCCAATGCTTCATCCATAAGCGCCCGCGACCGTTCCATGTTTTTGCTTTCCCGCATGCCGAGGACGGCCAAGGCATGCAACAAGTCCGGATTCCGCTCCTTTTTCAGCCCCTCATTCAGTATGGCTTCCGCCTGCTCCCACTCTTTTCGCGCCACGGCGTCTTCAGAGGCCCTCAGGTACTGGAAAGGATGGGTTGGAACTTGTCCCGCGAGAATGCGCAGGGCGGTCTGGCGCAGGGCGTGGTCTCCACGGATGCCTGCCGTATGGATTAAAAGTTCCCAGGCTTTTATATTCGTCGCGTCCTTCTGGATGATCTGCTCCAATTCCATCTGGGCATCCTCCCATTGCCAGCGAGAGAGGTACATCCATGCCAACGCCATACGGACTTCCGTCTTCCTGTCGCTGAATCGCGTCAGCATGCGTACCGCCTGCTGATTCAATGGATGATCGGGCGGCGTCCACAACGCTAATGCCGTCCAGACCCGTAAATCTTCAGGAGTCTGATCAGACAAATCCGTCATAATTTGAATGGCTTGCGCATCCGAGCCGCGAAGCCAGGCCAAAACCCCCTTGTCCAGTTGCAGCACATGTTCCGGCAACCCGGCCCTTTGGGCAGCCATAAAAAAGGCCTCTGCCAAATCCACATCCCTGGCCTCCAAAAAGGAACGGCCC
This sequence comes from Verrucomicrobiota bacterium, assembly GCA_031262805.1. Lineage (GTDB taxonomy): Bacteria > Verrucomicrobiota > Kiritimatiellia > CAIQIC01 > Lenti-01 > JAISGX01. Next base: position 1,931 of record JAISGX010000134.1, read on the forward strand.
GCCAACACCAAGGCAACCGGGTCATCCGGCTTTTGCGACAATGTGGCATAGTACCGTTGCCGGGGCGGTCGCAGCGCATCGAATTGTTGATAGATGAAGGCAACCTGACGAAGGCGTTCCGTCGGAATCGGAACCAAAGCCAACTGGTTTTTCAACACAGCCTCTTCCTCTGGGGAAATTCCGGAGAGGGCCCAGACAACCTGCCTCAAGCCCCATCGGCGGGCATCCCGGACATATCCAAACCGGTCGGCTAAACTCCACTGGTTCCCCGTCAACTTGCCCACGGTGGCGATCCACTCGTCTTTGATGGCCTTTTGCTCGTCGGACGGCAAAACCGACAAGTACCTCAGGATATTCAGCAGGGCGCTCACGTGCCCCGGCACCATGCGCCGGGCGGCCTGAAAACTAGCCACCGCCCCTTCCGGATGGCCTTCCTCGGCCAAAAGGACCCCGAAATTGTTGGCGATTTTTGCGGCCTGATAACGTACCACATCCAGAAACAGCCAACTGGGATTCCGAGCATCCACCGGAAATTCCGTCATTTCCCCCACCCATGTCCACAATGGCTGCTGTTGCTCCAGCAACTCCAGCCACTTCACGGGGCTCTCCATGGGTTCCAGTCGATATAGCAGGCCATCTGGCACGACGCGGCCAAACGCTTGGAACAACTGAGGCATATCCAAAAAGGCGATTTTTTCAACCCCCTCCCCTGTTTCCATCAGCGCGTGCAGGAGTGAATCCAGATTCCCTTGCCGCATGGAAGAGCGAAGGACCGGGTCCTGGAATGTTTGCGCAATCCGGTTCAGATAAACCGGGGAGAGCCCTCGGGCGAGATTCACGACCAAAACAGGCATGTTCTGCTCCCGCAATTCCAACTGCACCGCATCGTCGAGCGGCGCATATCCAAATGCAGACCAGTATCCATAGGTGAACAAGAGTTCTCGCCCCTCCAGCCGCGAAACGATGGCTGCCGCCGCCTGCTGCATCCGCGCACCGGGTCGGCCATCCGCCACCGGCCAGTTTTGAACCATGCCTCCCAGCACAAACAAGGGGAACAGACAGGCAAAGAGGCTGGATGCCCAACGCAGCCTGATCCGAATGGGCGAGTCCCACATCTGCCTTTCGCCCAGAATCCAAAACTCTCCGGCCATATATCCCATGCAGGAGGCGAGAAGCACGTGGGGCACCATCATCAGCGCGTGCATGCCCATCATGTTCCAAAAAGAAAAAGGCGCATTATATAAAATCCCGAGAAAACCACTGATGAAGATGAACCGCACCAGAATCTGGTCTTTTTCGTAAAACCAAGGGGACCGTCTCGACATGGCGAAAAGCAACAGCCAGGGCAGCCATGCAAAGCACAAGACCAACAGAAATCCAATGGCATTTCCCGTGCTGGTTATTTCCTGTCCCTGCATTTTCCATATGCTGCAGAAGGCAGCCCACAGGGAGGGAAACGCCTGTGTCGGCAATCCGGCGCGATAAAGCCACCCCGCATGGAGAGTATAGGTTTGCAATCCGATTCCCGCGCCAACGGCGAGCAGAACATGCGGACGCCAATCTCTCAACCGATTCCACCGATACAACCTCCCCCAGAGAAGAAGAAGCATGACGGGTGCCGCAAACACCATGCTAGGAAACTCCGACATGCCGATTCCATAAACCATCCCCAACAAACCCAAATACCGGTTTTTTCCACTCCGGGCATAGGCGAGATACACCCATAAAACAAACCAAAGGAAGAGAAGCTGAAACACGTCGGGCAGCGACCGGGTGGAGGCAATCCAATAAGGAATGCTGAACGTCAGATATAAACCCGCCACCAAGCCAGAGAGCCATCTGGCCTGTGTTTCGCGGCGGAGGATCTCGGGAGACGGTTCGAGTTGCATGCGGTATCTGGCCGCCGCCATCATGGCATACCCCATCATGGCCGCCCCGAAGGCGCCGCATAAGGCGCTGATGATGGCCATGCCGCCTGCCACAGGGAAAATGGACTGCCGCGCAAGCAGACGAACCAGCCCCCCCCACAAGGGATGGGAAACCCATGCCGTTCCATCCAAGGCCAAGGCCTTCAGCAGGATGTTCGACGGTTTGCCGGGAAAAGGCGCCCAACTGAGCGTCACGATATTGACCGTGAACGCAACGCCAAACAGGAAAAGACATATTCCCCCTCCCACCCAGCGGGGGGCGATCAGGGAACGGCCGCGATTCATGCGAAAGGCCTCACGAACGCTAGCGCAATTGCTTGATTAAGGCATGCAGGCGGCTCTGCTGTTCTTCCGGCAATTCCATCTGCCGATCCAACAACTTTTCCGCCAAGCTCAAAGCGGAGGCATCCTGGCCACGGGCCAGATAGACTTCGGCCGCCAGCAACCGGGCCTGGGCATTATCCGGCATCACCGCGAGCACCTGCTGGAGGTCCCGCTGAGCTTCTTCCAAACGGCCTTCGCGTAAATTGATCTCACTGCGGGTGGACAAATAGATCGGGTTGGAGGCCTCCAAGGCCAAGGCTTCTTCAATCAACTCCCTCGCTTCAGCCAAATCTCCCTTCAGCAACAGTAAATAAGCCAAATCATTCAATACAAGCGGCTCCCGCCTGGCCTTCAAGGCCGCCCGGTAAGAGGATTCTGCCAGCGAATACTGGCCGCGGGCATATTGAAACGAGCCGAGCATGAGGTTTCCCAAATAATTTTCAGGGGCAAGGGTAAGCAACATCCGCACATGATCTTCCGCTAGGTCACGCTTCCTTTCTTGGAAATCAATTTTAATCAGCATCTCCCACGCCAGAATCTGCCGCGGGTTCATTCGGGTGACCTGCTCCAGTTCGGAACGGGCAGCCTCCCAGTCTTTTTCATTCATCAGCAATTCGGCAACCAGCAGACGAACGTCCGGCGAGGCGCCCCGCTGGTTGCGTAGCAAACGCACCGCACGGTCATATGTCTGCTGGTCCCGGCCATTGGCTGTCAACATGGCCAAAAAGGCCAACGCCCGAATATCGGACCGCTCCGTTTTCACCAGTTCCTTGAGTGCCATCAGGGCTTCATCCGCCCGACCGCGCAAATACGTCAACACAATACGCTCAAAGGCCAGCTTGGGGGGCTCGACGCCCAGCTCTTCCGCACGGTTTAGCAACGCCTCTGCGGCATCCAGGTCATCCGCCATGAGCGAGAGTTCCGCCAGCATCACAATGGATTGCGCATCCTCTGGATTTTCGTTGACGGCCTCTTGATAGAAATCCGCACTTTTTTCAAGATCTCCACTGTGAAGATAGGCCCGCCCCAGAAAGGCTTTCACCTCCGGGCTGATGGCCCGCCCCCCCGAGGCACGGCGCAATTCCGCCTCCGCCAGCTTCGGTTTTCCGGACACTGCCCACATCATTCCATTCCGGACCAGATACCCTGTGTTGTGGACGTAGCCATATACGGAAGCGAGGGTCCACACAATCTGGTTATCCAAATGCTTCTGTCGCTCCTTCCATTCCGCCTCATAACCGGCGAGCTCAGGCAGGTGATTGCTCTGTGCCAACGTCAGCAGATTCAACAGGGCGCTGAGATTGTCTGGATCAATACGCCGGGCCTGTTCAAAGCTGGCCATAGCCTCCCGGCCCAATCCTGCCTCCACTTGTGAAAATCCAATGTTGTTCACCATTTTGGCCGTCACGCGGCGGGCATATTCTTCATATATGTGGCCTGGATTCCCAACTGCGGAAAGCTTTTTGCCCCATTCCTCCATTTGATTCCAAAACCCGGTTTCACGGCTGATGATCTGCGGAAGATCCACCCGGTCCGCCGTCGGAACAACATAGTAGAGCAAGCCCGCAGGAATCAAATATCCATATTCACGCAACGGGTCCGCCATATCCAATGCGGCCGTCCGCACAAGATTGACGTCATCAGAAAGATAGTCCTGCAAAAATGCGCCAATCCCGATCTGCAACAAGGCCTTCTGCCTCGGTTCCGGGAAGAAGGTGGCCACATAGTCGCGGTATATGGCCGTGCCCATTTGCGAAAGCGTGATGATCGTTGGCTTTTGACCGAGGTCATGCGCCACAACGTGAAGGGCATCATCCAAGGCTCCAGATCCCAAAATGACGTTTTGTCCCGTCAGCCGTTCCAAGGATTGGGCCAGGACGTTCTGTATGCGGGCGCCCGGTCGGCCATCCGCAATGCGGAAATTCAGCCCCCCCGCAACAAGGCAGCCGATCACGCTGACCAGGGCCAGAACCCCGAACAGGCTTCGTAGCGACTGTCCAATCCCGGCATTCCGATGTTCCCGCACCTGCCCCATCACCCAAAACTCTCCCACGACATACCCGGCACAAACCGACAGGATAAGATAGGGGGTCAACATCAGGTAGCGCATGCCGAAAAAGCGCCACGGCGACAAAGGGGCATTGAACAACACGGCCATGGCAGAGAGCAGAACAATCAGCCGCAAGCCCACCTGCCAAGCCGAGTAGCGCCAAGCCGGTTTTTTGGCACGCAGAAGAAAAAGGATGCACCATGGAATCACCGCCAGCGACATGACAATGAGAAACCCCGTTCCGTTGGCCACGGAGGTGATCAAATTCCATTGGTCGCGCCAGATATACCAGATGACCGACCACATGGATCGGAAACCGCGCAACTTGATGGTGGGATCCCCCCATAAAACCCAGCCGTTTACCACATATAAAAACAGTCCTGGCAGGCAACACACGCCGGTTCGAATCAAAACAGGCCACCTAAATTCCGCCCGCTGAAGCATCGCACGCACCACCAACAATGCGGTAAACGGGGCCAGAACCCACAGGGTTGCAAATTCGGTCAACCCGACGCCGTATAAAAAGCCGAGCCAGTACAGACAGAAGGTTTTTCCCGTCCGTTGATATTCCGAAAACAGCCACGTCACGGACAGCAACAGCAGCAGATGAAATGCCCCCGGTAGGGAACGGGTGGACAAAATCCAAAAGGGAATGCACACCATGAGGAAAAGACCGGTTGTGGCGCCGGCCAGCCGACGGGCACTTGCTTCACACTTCATTTCCGCCGAATCACTCGTGTCGTGGACGGAATATCGGACCCTCATCATGAGGGCCGAAGCCAGCAATACGCACAGGGCGCCGCAAACAACACTCACCAACGCCGTCCAGAAGGGGGTGTTCGCCCCCGGGAGGCCGGAACACCACCGCACCAGAAGTCCCCATAACGAATCCAGAAGGGTCGGGAAGGCATCCAATTTCAAATGCCACGCCAGATTCTTCGCAGGAAGCCCGGGAAACACACCCCGGCTCATTGTGGCCAGATAAAGGCCGAAAGCGAGAACGCATAACCCGCCGCTGATCCACCAACGATATTTCAGCGGCTTCTCGACAATGTCATTTCCATTCATGTAGTTCTCTCCCAAAAAACGTGTTTATCGTACTGGTGCATGAAGAAAAACGCACGGCTAAAAGTAGGCGTTCCTCCACCTTTCCACCCGTTTTGCGAAGCTATCGCCTTGGCTTGCGGCGGGACGGCCCGGAGGGGCGGGAACGGGAACCGCCGGAGCGTCCATTCCGCCCTCCCGGCGAACTGGCGCGGGGACGCCTTTTCTTTTCCAACATAGGATTCGGCAGCTCCGCTAGCCATTCCTCTGGCGGCTGAACGCACTTCAAGGGTTGCTTCATATACTCTTCAACGGCGGGGATGTAATAGCTGTCCACTTCATCCGCAAAGGTGATGGATGTCCCCTTTTCTCCCACTCGGCCAGTGCGCCCGATGCGGTGTACATAATCCTCGGCTTGTTCCGGCACATTAAAGTTGATGATCAGGTCCACCCCGTCAATGTGCAACCCTCGCCCCGCCACATCCGTGGCCACCAGCACCGGCACCCGCCCACTCCGAAATTCATCCAGCACCTTTACACGTTTCCGCTGGTCCACGGCGCCGGAAAGCAAGGCCGTATGAACGCCCTGATGACGCAGGTTATCACAGAGCAACTCCGTGGAGTCCCTCCTGTTTCCAAAAATAATCACCCGCTCGGGTTTCATGTTTTGGAGAATATTGTACACAATTGTAAATTTTTGATTCTCGGTCACAATATATACCCGCTGGTCAATTGTTTCCGCCGCAATATGCTCCGGCTCAATATCCACCGTGGTGGGATCATTCATCCACTGGGAAGCCAGATGCATGACGTCCTTGGTCAATGTGGCGCTGAACAGCAGGGTTTGGCGTTTCGTTTTCGGCGGGCACCCATAGACGATGCGGCGCATATCCGGAATGAACCCCATGTCCAGCATTCGATCCGCTTCATCAATCACCAGGATTTCCACCTGGGAAAAATCCACATCCTGGCGTTGGCGGAAATCCAGCAGGCGCCCCGGCGTGGCGACCACCACATCCACATGTTTTTCCCGAAGTATCGTCCGCTGGGCCTGCATATCCATGCCGCCATACACGGCGAGAATCCTGAGCCCCGTATAGGCCCCCAAGGCCTCTCCGTCGCGGGCGATCTGCATGCACAACTCCCGGGTGGGCGCCATGATCAGTGCACGAGGATGTCCTTTCCGCCATTCCTTCGGGGCAGGCCGCTCCATCAGCTGCTTGAAGACAGTCAGCAGAAATGCGGCTGTTTTCCCGGTGCCGGTCTGGGCGCGCCCACATACATCCAAGCCATCCAGCGAAATGGGAAGGGACCTAGCCTGAATGGGCGTGCAATAGAGGAAGTTCAAATCCGAAAGGGCATGCAAGAGCGCCTCCGGCAGGTCCAAGTCCACAAACCGGGTCTTCCCTTCCTCCACAGGAACTTGATAGCTGGTCCGGTTCCATTCCTTGGCCACCGGATGATGTCGGTTGTTGGATGTATGCGCTTTCCCCTGAACCGACTTTTTTGTTTTCCCCTCCGGGGCGGGCGGCGGGACATGCCGTCCTTTCGCGCCCTGCGGCGCTTTCGGTTTGCTTTTGGCAGAAGGTTGGGAACTGGAAACAGGTGCGGGAGCCGTTTTCTTTTTCCCGCTAAGCATAGATGTAACACGTTTTATAAAATTCATAGCTGGGCACCATATCATTCCCTCCCCTACCCGGAAACAAAAATACACGGCACCATCGGCCGATCTATAAATAGTGAAATTCGGAAAACCGGCCGTATTCCATCAGCCCTGCAAGGGACCTGTTCATATTTTCCACACCGGATTCCTCCAATGCCGCCACAGGATTCAACCCCCCAAGCAGCACCAGCCCGGTTCGGCCCTCGCTGACGGGAAGACCATACAACGGCTGGTTCGGAGAGCCGATGGCGACAATGCCATTCAATCCCATTTTCTTGAGCTGCTCCCGGATTTTCAGCACTTCCGGCAGGGCAACGGAGGGAAACTCGCGAAAACTGGCCCCAACCACGCCAAAGCCTGTTTGCGCACATTTCCGGACGCTGGTCATGTGGGCACGGATAAACAATTCCAACGGATCCTGCGTGGTTCCGCCATATTCCAATAATTCAACAAAGCGCTGCGGCACATGGTCTTTGAATTCCATCAAGCCCCCGAACCGCGAGGTGACGGGAATACCTTCCTTTAGGAGAATCCCGTTTAGCGTGACACTGCAAATGGTCAGTAGCGCCACTTTCCCCTCTGGCACCACGGAACCATGTTGAAGGTCATAGACAGCCCCCGCCTTCAACAGGGCCACGCGGGTACCCATCCCCAAGCGGGCGGCAAAAACCGGGCGAATGATGCGGATGACTTCCTCAACCGCTCCGGAGGACAACAGGGTGGTATTGACCACCAGTGTTCCTTTTCCGTTCTGGAGGTGGAAGCCCATCCGATAATTCAGTTCATCAATTTGGCCGGAGACAAAGGCCATCCGCTCCAACACGTCCTGCTTGGCCGCCTCGTTCCGGCCTGAAGGGGTCAACACACGTCCATGCCGACGGCTTTTCAGCTCCGTGCATCCGGCGGCATCCAGCTGCAACAGATACAGCCGGATGCTCCGGTCGCTCAAGGAAAGTCCCCAGCCGCGCAACACCGCCCCGACTTGGGTCGCTCCGCTGGGTCGCTCTAAGGTCAGGAGGGCTTTGAGAATCCGCTGTTTGATGTCATCCGGTGTTAATTTCATCTTTTCCTCTTCCGTTCCATTGCCGTATATCCGATTTTCCGCTCCTTTCAAACGGTAATTTTGCCGTAACTAAAAAATACAATTTTGTTTTTTTATTGCGAAATTGTCTCATTTGGCTGATTTTGACGGCCAAAAATTACCGGATAAAAGGTTTTACCTTTTTTCCCGCAACCACAAAAGGAAGCCACAT
>JAISGX010000064.1 GCA_031262805.1 Verrucomicrobiota bacterium
AGGACTGGGCCTCCGCCGCCTTTCACTTTAGTAGTCTACGGATGCGGGCGGACACCGCGCAATGGGGGGAATATGCCGCCCGTGGGGAAGCCGCCGCACATTTGCGTAGCGGAGATGCGGCGGGAGCCCGCCATGCCCTTCTGCTCTATTCTCCTGCAACAGCGGAAGCGGAAAAAACCGTCGCACGCTATGCCGCCACACCGAATAAGATCCCCTGGGTGGGAGGTGTGATGGGCCTGATCCCCGGCTTGGGATACGCCTACTCCGGCGAATATGCCAATGCCCTTCGCTCCCTCATTCTGAACAGCTTGTTCATCTGGGCCATGGTGGAAACCGCACAGGAAGACCAATGGGCCTTGTTCAGTGTCGCCACATTTTTCGAGTTGACCTGGTATACCGGTAGCATATACGGAGGCATCGATGCCGCACACCGCCATAATCAATCCCGGCTGGATCAAGCGGTGCAGACGATCCGCGGCGAAACGCAGATTCTGCCAGATGAAAAAACCCTCCCGTTGATTTCCCTTCAATTCCAGTTCTAATCCCTTGTGTTCCGAGCGACGGCGGAATCCGTTTGGGGCAACTTCCGCTCGCTTTTTGAACAGGCCCTCCGTATCCTATCCGCTCATGAACATGTCGTCTCCTTTCAAATGGCTGGCTTTTCTTCTCTATGCCGGCATTGTTTATTCCACCGCCGCCCACGCCATGCCGCCGGGCTCCATGCCCCCCTCCTCCCCTGCTTTCAGTGCCGACGCTCCCTACGGAACGGCCGCCGCCCCTCCACCCGTTTCTCCCATCCGGCCAGAAGGCTATCTGGGATGGCAGGAAGCCTACCGCTTAAACAATGGCCAAGCCGAAGCCGTACTGGTTCCCGCCATTGGGCGGCTGGTCCATTTTGCCCCCTTGGATGGAGCCAGCCCATTCCGTTTGGAATCCTCCCTGCATGGGCAGATGCCACCCGATGGAGATCCTTTTTTCAACATTGGCGGCGATTGGCTGTGGCCGGTGTCCCAAGCCCGCTGGGCCTCTTTTTCGGAAAATGGCCGGGATTGGCCGCCGCCTGATATACTGGCGGATTTGCCGTGGACCTGTTCGGCCTGGACGGATGCCCTTGGCGCCAAATGTGCCTTGCTCTCCCGGGAATATGGCGCCCCCCTCCATATCAACGTCACCCGCTTGTTCCGCCTGGAACCGGCCAGTACCCACCTAGTGATCCGCCAACGGATTGAGCGTTTGGCGACATCGGATATTCCGGTTGTTTTATGGAATATCAGCCAACTTGCACAGACCGAGCATGTTGTCCTTCCCGTCGATCTCGACAGCCGGTTTGAGGGAGGGCTCAAGGTGCTCATGGGCGAACCGCCGGATGCCGAAAGTCTACTATCCTGTGGTGACGCCAAGGTGTATCGCATCCGCCCCGGCGCGGAAACAAAATTAGGCAGCGATTCGTCCAGAAGCTGGATTGCCGCCGCCCGAGAGACCCAACTGATTTTTGAAACCGCTTCCTGCACAGGCGCCATCGGTGAATACCCGGATGGCGGCTGTGTGGTGGAGCTTTATTCCAACGAAGGCCTGGGCTATTCCGAAATCGAAACCCTCAGCCCGGAAGTGAACCTTCCCCCCGGAACGGTGCTGGAAAACACCCTTCGAATCCAGCTGGTTCAAACGCCTCTTTCCCTCCCCGACTGCGGCCTTGCCGATCAGGTCCGCGCCCTGGCCGGAGAAACCGTGCCTGTTCCGGCACAATAAAAAACCCTCCCGGCATCCGGGAGGGCGGCACAACCCAAAAGCGGTTAATAAACCGAGCCATTCATCGTCATGACCTGCACCACCATCAGGCCGATAATCACCAGCATGGAAAACAGCGACACCACGCTCCAGACGCCCCCGGCTTCTTCTTCCTGCTGAATCGTAAAAACGGGTTCGGAAAAATGAGAAACGGCTGGCGCTTCTCCACCAGACACGGAAAGGCTCGCCCCGCCGGGGCGTTTCAATTTGATAGTGGGCCGGCCCGCCGAAGAAGGCGTTTCCCCCTCAGGAGAACGCCCAGGGCTGAACGTGGCCGCCCCGCCGCCACCTCCCACCCGTACGGTAGGCCGATTCCCAATGCGAATGGTGCGGGGCTGGGCCGCCGCAGTGCTCAATGGAATCTTGCTGGTGTCCAGCAATGCCGTACGCTGTTTATAGATATCTTCGCCCGCAGTTGGCATAGCGCCCGGCCCCTCCCGGGTGGGTTGGTTCTTTACGGAACCTGCTACAGTTCGGATCAGCTTTTCGACGGGTAGCCCCATCTGGGCCTTCGCGGCGCCGGGAATCGCAGAAATATCAATGTGGGACGTCGCTTTTTTGGGATTCATACCGATGCGGATGCCGGAAGAGGAGGGAGAAGCCGGAATCGTGGCCCGGCTCAAGTCAATTCGGGATGTCGCGGACTTTACCTTGCTAATATCCAAGGGTTTCAGATCATTCTCTTCGGCCATGAAAAACCTCCGTGTCGTACACTGCTGAATATCATACGATCCGTCCTCCATCCACGTCAAACTATTTCCCCAAGCCCTTGGCATTCCCCGGTGGAGAAGCGAAACGAAGATGGACCCGGAAAAACCGAACAACATCCAGCCGCGCCCTTCACGGCGAGGAGCCCAGGGAAACCCGCACAAAAACCTTGCATCCACCGCCCGCTCTCCGTATAGTCCGCAACTTAAGTCATGTATAAAAAGAATAAGCAGTAGTAAGTTTGGATAGAAGCAGTTATGGAAAGTTCAGTCAAAGCGGCAATTCGAGAAGAATATCAACAACACGAGAAGGATACTGGATCCGTTGAGGTCCAGGTCGCCCTTCTCTCCAAGCGGATTCAGGACCTCACCAAGCACCTGCAATCCCATAAAGGCGACCACAATTCGCGCCGTGGCTTGATTGTCATGGTCAGCAAACGCCGTCGTTTACTGGACTATTTGCGCGATTCGGATCTCGCCCGCTACCAGAAGGTCATTGCCAGCCTCGGCCTGCGCCGCTAGTCCTCCAGGGGGCGTTCCCCCGATTGCTCACGCCCCCTCGCCTGGCGGCCCCCGCGGCCGTTGATGGACGGGTTTCCCCCTCTTTCCCTCATTGCGCCGCGCCGGAGCTCCCGCCGCGAGCCTTTTGTGTTGCCTTGATTGTGAAGCAGGAAGTTGAAGAAGAAGTAAGTAAGTAAGAAGAAGAAGGAAAGAGAATGAAGAATACAACATCCGTCAGCGTCGAGCTCGGCTCCAAGACGATGACATTTGAAACCGGCTTACTGGCCCGCCAAGCCGCCGGACAGGCCACCTGCCAATTGGGCGAAACCATTGTGTTTTCCGCCGTCACTAACACCTCCAAACCACGGGAAGGCATCGATTTCTTCCCCTTGCAGGTGGAATACCGTGAGCGCTTTTATGCCGCAGGCCGGATTCCGGGCGGTTATTTCAAACGGGAAGGCCGCCCCACCGAAAAAGAGATTTTAACCGCACGCGTCACCGACCGTCCCATCCGCCCGCTGTTTGCGGAAGGCTTTTTCAATGATGTCCAGATCAACAATATATTGATGACGGCCGATG
>JAISGX010000100.1 GCA_031262805.1 Verrucomicrobiota bacterium
GGGTGGGCGGCACAAAAATCCTTCAAGGCTTCGGCCACCCTTCCTGCCGGAATGTGGCCGGCCACCAGCACCTCCAGCGTTTCAAAGCCATCCGCTTCCGCCAACGAGGCCAGCGTCCGGATCAAGAAGGCGCGGCCCATGGTGGGAATGACCACCGAGAGCTCTGAGCGCCTGGATTGTCCCCCCCCCGTCATTTCCACCCTTTCCGGCGAAATAGGAAGGCGACAAGTAGCCAACCCGCCGCGCCTAGGCCCGCAACCAAGCCGACCAGTTGCAGATAAACGGGAAAAGAGGAGGGAGCATAGCGCAACAGAACATCAAATGTACCGGCCTCCGGCAGATAAACACCTTGGAACATATAATCGACCCGCTGGACCGGTACACGCCGGCCGTTGACGGCGGCCGTCCAGGAGGCATCGAATTTTTCCGCCACCCGCACCACCACCGGCCCAGTTGTTTCAACGGTGAATTCATACCGGCCGGAGAGAAGACGCGTGATTCGCACCTGCGCCGTCGCGGGCGCACCGCCCGCCGGAGGGGGAACGTCATTCTCCGGAGCCAGCAAAACGGTGGAAAACGGGATGAAATCCGGCCGGGCCAACAGGCTCAGGGCTTCCGCATCTTCGACGGTCAGCCAATCGGAGACAGCGGCCACACGAGGGGGAACCTCCCGCATTTTCAACACCACTTCAGGCGTGGATTCCAGAGAGCGGACGGCGGAAGCAAGCGGGAGAGAGCGCGTGGCCACGCCCCCCATGCCGTCATCCTCCGGCTGATAGGCCCACGCCACATCCATGTGCTCCGCCCATACCGGATTCGCCAGCATCTGCCCGGCAACAGACCCCTTGGCCAGCACATGGGAAACGGCGGAGAGCCGCCACTGGCGGACCGGGTCGCGGACGGCCTGCCAGAAGGCGCTGTAATCCGCCGGCGGACGGGGCAGTTGCGTGACGTTGACCGACGGAATGCCTAGATAAGGAAACAAATAGGTCAGCCATAAATTATAAAATCCGTCCTGTCCGGCCATGGCCGAACGGTTGAACCCCAGATCGCGCTTGAGATATCGCACAAGCTCATTTTCGGCCACATAGCCTTTCGGCATGGCATGGATATAGTGCGGGGCGAGAATCCAACAGGCATCCACCACCACCATCACCGCCGGTAGCCAGGCTGCGGTTTTCCATCCCATGGCGGAGAGCCGCCCACGGGCGGGCGGGCGGGCCGCACCGGAGACCGGTGGCGCGGCACAAGCAAAGCTCCACAAGACCCCTCCGCCGATGAAAAAGGAAAGGCCTGCCCAAAACAGGGCGAAGACCTTGGTGGACTGGATGACCTGCCCGCTCGGCCCCCACCCCATCTGCGCCAGCTGCTGGGCCGCCGTGGTGGAACCGGACCACAGGGCCAGCCAGGAAAGGAAACAAACCCCGGCGGCGATCCAGGCGCAAGCCGCCCAGCGGCGGAGACCCGCTTTTTCCATCCGGCAGGCGGAATTCAAGCCATAGGCCGCCAGCACGCCCCAAGCCATCTGGAAGAAATGGATGAATTTGTTTGGATTCCGGATGCTCCCGATTCCGGGGAGCCAGCTGAACGGCCGGTACAACGGGGTATATTTACCGAAGGAAAGCAACAAAGCCAGAAGACAGAGCCCACCCCAAAGAAGGAGCCATGTGGACGCGGCATCCTCCCGGCGGCGGTGAAGAGCCTGGACCCATCCCAAGGCGGCGAACAACAGCGGAATGGCGCCGACATATACATTTTCCAGTTTGAAATTCATAAACCCCCGGCGGGTTTGCTCCCATCCGGCGCTTCGTCCCAGTCGCCCCCAGTAGGGGCCGCTTTCCTCCCCGGTCCGCCAGCCGGTCCATCCCGGGGCGATAAAGTCCAGGCTTTCCTCCGGCGGCTGGCTCCATTGTGTGATGAAGTCCCACCGCTCCTCTGGATGCTGGATTTCCGTGGCATCGGCCACCCCTGATTTCAAGGTGGCCAGCACGGCGCCCGACGCCACCAGCGCCGCCACAAGGGCCCCGGGCCAAGCCCGCTTGAACAAGCCTGCGGGGTTCCAGCCACCGGCCGCCTGTGCCGTTTCATAGATTCCCAAGGGAAGCAGGAGCAGAGCGCAAAAGAGGGCCACATCGCCCTGTTCGAGGAACATGGCGCCGACGGAAGCACCGGCCACCATGGCCCAGGCCGAACGGGAGGTTCGTCCCCAGCGTCCCAGCGCCCAAATGGCCAGGGAGCAAAAAACTAGAATACCGTATTTCCCGATATGCCCGGCATATGTCAACGTCAGGTTGGTGCCGACCCAAAAGGCCACGAGGGCGCCGAACACGCAGGCCGCAGGCCGCAGACCCTTTCCGCGAAGATACAACGCCAGCAACCAAGCGGCCCATGTCAGGCAGAAGCCGTGGAACAGGTTGGCAAACGCCTTGGCGGACATGAGATGAAGCAGGAGCAAGTCCGGACGGACGGAGCTGACCTGCGGCATCCCCCACAGCGTATCGCCCATCCAGGGGTGCACAACGGAGGACTCCATCATCCATTTATAGGACGCGAGCGAGCCCACATTGTCATCGGTGGTGAGGAGAATCGCTCCGGAAGGCCATAAGGCATGGAAGACCAAGACCGCCACCACCGCGAACAACACTAGGAAAAAGAAGCCTTGGAGGAGGGAGTGCCGATCAGAAAAAGGGGCTGGCGGAGAAATGGCATTCATGGGCGTATCAAATCGTTTCCCCTTCCCGCCTGCAACCCAAAACCATTGGGATGGCGGTCTTTTCAACAATCCCATGCTTGATTTTCCCCTTGGTTGTCCACATCATGCTTCGAAAGTATGGTTGGATTGGCATCAATGGAAAAAAATCTGGGCAACGAACGAAAGTTTGTCGGCCACAGTTGCATGCTGGACTTGGCCGTCCATTACCTGAACCTCTATGGCACGCCCGACCCCGATTATCCGCTGGGGCACATCCACAGCATTTATTTTGATTCCCCCGACTGCCGAGCATATGAGGAAAAAGCCAACGGGGACAATCTGAAACAGAAAATCAGGATTCGCTGGTACAGCCGGGCGGATGGGTCCGTTGAACCCTGCCTGCCCGTTTTCATCGAAATCAAAAGCCGCGTGGGGGCCGCCCGGCGGAAGAGGCGGCGGAGCGTCGTGGTGGACGGAGAATGGATGACGAAAACGGCGCTGGACCATCCTTCGCTGTGCACGTTCCTGCACCGCCAAGCGGCTGCGATGGAAGAAGCCGTCCCGCTTCATTGGATTCCATCGCTCTGCATTTCCTATGAACGGTGGCGGTTTGTATGCGCTTGGACAGGAACCCGGCTGGCGGTGGACCATGCCATCCGGGCCGACCGGGTGAACACCTCGCTGTTTCCTTTTTGCCTTCCCATCCGGCTGTCCCGCACCATTTGTGAATTCAAAAATGAATCCGGCGAGCCGCCCTTGTGGACCGAACCCCTGTTTCAGTCCGGTTTCCGGATGCGGAGTTTTTCAAAATACGGCGAGTGCATCAACCAGATGCAAGGAGGAAGTTTCCCTTATGAATAACCCGAGAGTGATCGAAATCCTGGATAGTTTTCAAGCCGTGCGCGCCCAGCTGGATTCCGGCATGTTCATCATGGCGTTGCTGGCCTCCCTACTGGCGTCGTGCGTGGCCTCGGTGTTCTACCGATTCTTCTATGAACGGCGCGGCACCGGTAGCCAGGTGCACCGGGCCTTTCCGTTGCTCGGCATTTCCATCACCACGTTGTTCATCGGCGTGCAATTGTCCATCCCCTTGTCCCTCGGCCTGCTCGGCGCCTTGTCCATCATCCGTTTCCGCACGCCCATCAAGGAGCCGGAGGAAGTTGGTTTCATCATGCTGGTCATTGCCGCCGCCATTTCCGCCGCGACCTTCAATTTTCAGTTTTTGGTCATCCTCTATCTCGTCGCCTTTTTCAGCCTTCTGCTGATGCGCGGCGCTTCGGCATGGAAGTGGCTCAAGCGCGACGGCATCCTCGTGCTCACCCTGCCAGCCGCAGAAACCCGGACCCATATGGATGCCGTGGAAGCCTGCCTGAGCGCCCGCCTCAAACGGCACCGGATGGAAAGCGCTTCCGTCCGAGATGGAACCTCCACCTTTCAATATGTGTTTTCCGGCCTCAAAGGCAATGTGCCCGACTTGCAGGCCGCCCTGAGCGCCCAAGCCCCGGTGCAAACGGTCAACATCTTTCTCGACCGGTCCGGCGGCATCCGCTGATTTCATGAAGCGCCACATCCTCATCCAGGGCATTGGCCTTCTGGTGCTGGCGGGAGCATGCGCCGCCCTATGGAGATCGGATGATGTGTTGTTCGATCGCCCGATCCGGCGGGAGGCTCGGGCTTCGCGCAACCTCAGCGATGCCTTGTCCCGCCGCCACCAACTTCATTTTCTGATGACGTTCGATGAGCCCGGACCAACCGAATGGGTGGCGCACGGGCGCATCCATGCCCCGCAGACGGAGGCCGTTGCGGGACGCTTCGGCTATGCGCGGCGGTTTGCCGGACAGGAGGAGAGCGTTCTGGAAACCGAAGTTTCCTGGCCCTTTATCGGCCCCCAATACACCTTGTCCATCTGGATCAAGCTGGAGGATGCCGGGGCGGATCAGGAAATCTGGTATACCTCCATCCAGAAGCGGCGCACCGGCCTGAAAATCCGGGATGGAAACCTAATGTTGTTTGTGCCGGGGCCATCCACCGAACAAGCCATCGCCTATCCGTTCACGTCCTATGGCCATTTTGTGCATATCGCCGCCGTGGTGGATGGGCCGACGGGAGAAGCCAGACTGTATGAAAACGGTGAATTGCGAGTGAAGGGGAAGGTGGAATTGGGCAACCAGCCGGATCAGAACATGGAATTTGGCAAAATGCGCTGGTATGCCGTGGAGGCACCCATCCATGGCGAGCTCGACGAAGCCGCCGCATGGAAACGCGTGCTCTCCCCCGCCGAAATCCGGCAAATAGCCCATGCCAAGCGGCCTCTGCTGAAGCTACTGGAACCCCGGCGCTTCCGCCGCCTCCAACGGGCCAAAGCCTTCCGGCAATCCATCCTGACCACGCTCAAACTGCTCGACCGGTTCAACCCCTTCCTCCATGAAGGCCGCCTCCTCACCGCCGATCTTCCAGAACTGCATCTCCATCTCAGCTCGGGGGATTCCCGGCATTTCCTCCGCATGCATGAAACCTCCCTGCTGGCCGGTGGCCGGACCCACCGGGCGGCGGACGCCCGGCGGATTCACGCCAACTACGAAGGCCACACCGTGGAAGCCAAGCTCCTGCTGGATGGAACCGATACCTCCTATCCCCCGGAACGCAGGCCCACCTATATCCTGGAAACCCCTTCCGAAACGCCGGCCTTCGGCCACCGGCGCCTTCGCCTGTATCCACCGGAAAGCTCCCCCTTTCTCCACCCGGACCGAGCGCCGTGGCAGGGCATGGCAACCGCCTCATTGGTGAAGCTGATTGTGAACGGCCAATTCAAAGGCATCTATGGCTATGAAAATGATGAAACCATGGGCCAGCTTCCAGGAGAAAATGCCTGGATGGCCGACGGTCCCGTGGATCAACTGGACGGGCTCTCCCTTTTCCGAACGGCCCCTCCCACGGAAACTTCGCCGCGCTGGAGGATGGCACCCGACGACCTGTCAGCTCGGCTCAACCGACTCAAGCGCCTACTGGGAAACGACCTTCACCATCCATGGAGCCTCCGCGAATGGTCATGGCGCATCCGGCAGTGGACGGAGGAAGCCGCCCAAAGCGACATTCCGCCGACCGACTTGACGGCCTATGACCTGCTTGGACGAAACCCTTCCCCCTACTATATTGTTGAAGATCTGGATTTCTCCTCTTTGGTCGGCACGGACCTTACGGTGAAATGGACCAGTTCCCGCCCAGACCTGCTGGATGAACAGGGGCGGGTCTCTCGGCCGGAGGGAGACCGCCCCGTCGGCGTTACCCTGATGGCGGTGGTCCGGAACGGGGCCCATCTGGCCACCCATTCGCTGGCCTTCCGCCTCATGCCCCGGCAGCCGAAACTTCCGGCCCTCCTGCTGTATGTGGATTCCCCCCTCAACCCGTTGCGACGGACAGATTTTTCCGCCTTCTATCTTCCAGCCGGCGCCAATGCCGTTCCCCGTTACCTGCAGGGGACGGCGGACAGCGGCGGTGGCATCAAGCACCGCGGGAACACCAGCTATTGGGGGGCGGATAAAAAACCATTTTCTCTGCGCTTCGACGAGCCCCACCACATCCTGGACCCATCCGACACGCGGCACCTATATTTGTTGAGCGGCTACAGCGATTCCTCTCGGTTGAGGAACAAGCTTTCCTATGATGTGTTCCGCTCCTTCGGCACGCCGGACGCCCCTCGCCACGCCCCCAAAGTGGCATGGGTCGAAGTGTTCATCAACGGCACCTATTACGGCGTGTGCGAAATGAGCTCCCGCATCCATGGGAGCATGTTCGGAGCACCCGACCGGCCAGAAGACCCCAACCGCACCCCCTTGGTGTATAAAATGCGGGCCGGGCACCGACTGTTCGCCGAACCCGTCGAAACCGGTTTTGTCCAAATTCTTCCCGACCCCCGGCGGCTGGACCGAACGGACGCTCTATTCCGCCTTCTGGCTTTTACTTCACAGCCAGACGATGAAGCCTTCGTACAGGACCTCCGGCAACACATTGATCTGGAAAACCTGATGGACTTTATCCTGCTATTGAACTTCAGCGGAAACGAAGACGGACGCACCACCAACTTCTACCTGGTACGGGGCGAGGAGGAGGGAGCCCCCTTCTTCTTTGTGCCGTGGGATTACGACAAAGCCTTCCGCGGCCGCGTTTCCTGGCTCACCAACCCGTTGATTAGCCGAACTCTCACCCTGATCCCGGATTTCAACAAGCGTCTGCAACAGCGTTGGGCAGACCTGCGCCAAGGTCCACTGGATGCCGGGGCCCTGGACAAGCAGGTTCTGGAAATGGGGCAATATCTTTCCGGCTATATGGAATGGGAGTTTGAACGGTGGAATTATCCGCCGGAGGCCACATACGAAGAACGCATTGAGCGGGTGCGGCAACAGGTCCGGCGCCATCTCGAACAAATGGACCGCCGCATGGGCTATGCCGCCCCGGAATAGACGCACGGGAAGAACCGGATAGTCCGTCCACAACAGGGGGGGGGGAAGCAAAGATGGTGTGCCTGGCGGGGGTCGAACCCACAACCTTTAGCTCCGGAGGCTAACGCTCTGTCCAATTGAGCTACAGGCACATTCCGAAAACGCCATGAGACTACGAATCCATCCGATGCCTGACAAGACAAAAAGGGAGGAAGGGGACAAAAACGCCGGTAAATATTGTAGAACGTTTTTCTCTTTTGTTTTTTAGGATTTTATCTATAGTTTGTCCCCCTTGAAATCATATGAATACGCCATCCCTCCAAACTGTCATCCACCGCCTCAGTGAACGCCTGGATTCCCACCCGTCTCCCGCCCATCTGTTTCCGGGTTTATGGATAGATCCGGAAGGAGAATCCGCCGCGCGCCCGCTCGTGCCCGAGCGGTTTTTCCTGGATGCCATCCACGGCATCCTCAAGCAACCGAGACAACCCCGCGTGACCGATGGCGACAGCCCCGGCGATTGGGGAAAAAACGCCGTGGCCTACAACCTGCTCGTCCGATACGGCGCGGCATTCGACCACAATGCAGACGGAACCATTTCGCTGACTCCAAGCCCGGAGGGCTGGCGCGAAACCGGGACGTTTCTCAAGGCCATTGCCATGCTGCCGTATATCCGTTCGCTGGGCTGCAACACCATCCACCTCCTCCCCATCACCTCGATCGGGAAGGATGGCAACAAAGGCGACATGGGAAGCGCCTTCGCCATCCAGAACCCGTATGCCCTAGATGAGCACCTCGCCGAACCGGCGTTGGCCTTGGACGTGCAGACGGAATTCGCCGCCTTGGTGGAGGCCGCCCACCATTTGGGCATCCGCATTGTAGTGGAATTCGTATTCCGCACAGCTGCCAAAGATGCGGCGTGGGCCAAGGACCATCCCGAATGGTTCTACTGGATCCGTGCGGATGTACCGGACCGAAAGCCCGGCGAAAAGTCCGAAGAGAGCTACGGCGCACCCTTCTTCACGCCGGAGGAGCTACGCAACATCTATGATGCCGTGGGGAGCGGCCGCTTCGATGCCCTGCTCCCGCCCCACGACATTTACCGCAATATGTTCACGGAGCCACCGGCGCCGGAGACCGTCCACATGGAGAATGGTTGCTGGCGCGGGACCGCACCCGATCCACGCACCGGCGAACCCGTCACCGTCCGTATCCCCGGAGCCTTCTGCGATTGGGGGCCTGATTCCGAGCAGCCGCCCTGGACGGATGTCACCTATCTGCGGCTCTACGACCACCCCGACTACAACTACATTGCCTACAACACCGTCCGCATGTATTCCTCGCAACTGACCCGACCGGAACATATCGTCCGTCCGTTGTGGGACAAGATCGAAGAAGTCATTCCATTTTATCAAACCCACTATGGCGTGGACGGTGTAATGATCGACATGGGCCATGCCCTGCCGGGGGAACTCAAGCGCCAGCTGGTGGCAAGGGCGCGCACCATCGACCCGGATTTCGCCCTGTGGGCGGAAGAGTTCAACCTTTCCCCGGAAGCGCGGGCGGAGGGCTATAATGTCTGCGTCGGCCCCTTCATGCAGACTGTGCGGGACCCTTCGCGCTGGCGCGGTTGGTTGCAATGGCTCCACGAGGCCGGCATCCCCGTGCCGTTCATGGCCATGGCGGAAAACCACAACACGCCGCGCGCCAACCATTGGCCCGGCGGCAATGCCTACAGTCTGTATGCGCAGACCCTCGGCGCCTTCCTGCCCGGCGTGCCGTATCTGCACAACGGCATTGAATTGGCCGAGACGGTGCCGGTCAATACGGGGTTCGATTTCAGCAACGAGGAAACTGCGGCATGGCCCCCCTCCGCACTCCCGTTGTTCAGCGCGGCGGCCATGAATTGGACGCGTGAAAAAACGCTGGTGCGCGATCTCCGCCGAATGCATGCCCTGCGGAGCGCCCACCGGGACCTATGCACCAACCCCCTGCCGGGAAGCATCCGCCTGCTGGAAACGGACAACCCGGCCGTCCTAGGCTATACGCGCCAAGCAGCAGATGGTTCTTCCAGCCTCGCCGTGCTGGGCAATTCGGATATGCAGACGGCCCAGGCCTTCACCCCGCCTCAGGCGAAAACCGGTATGGACCTGCTGAGCGGCCAACCGCTTCCCGCCGAACTGGCGCCGGCCCAAGTGGTTGTGTACGAAATATAGAAAAACCCAAGGCCCGGCCGACGCATAGGAGGGGGGGAGCGGCCTCCGGATGGAGACCGGCGGCTAAAACAACGTATAGATGAAGGGTGCCGTTCCTTGGCTGACCACAATCACGGCGGCCACCAGCAACAGCAACACCACCAAGGGAATGATCCACCAAACCTTGTTATGTTTGGCAAAACCGAACAAATCACCCATCAAGCGTTTAAAATGTCGAAAAAAGCGCATCTGCCGTCTCCCGTCGGGTTTTAGTCCAATACATAGTCCTGCTGCCATTTGGCATTTTCGTGCCAAACCGGCTGGTTGCCTTTGTGCAGGATAAAGGAATCCAGCACCAGACAATCCATTTCCGTCCGCATGAAACAGCGGTAGGCGTCCTCCGGCGTACAGACGATCGGTTCGCCGCGAACGTTGAAGGAGGTGTTGATGATGATGCCGTATCCCGTCAACTTCTCAAATTCCTTGATGATCGCATAATACGCCGGATTGGTGTCGGGATTCACGCTTTGCACTCTCGCGGAATAATCCACATGGGTGATGGCCGGGATGTCGGAACGCACCTGATTGATGCGCTCGCGCATCGGCAGGGTTTCCGCCTCCTCCCTGCCTGTGCAACGCGACGGCTGCACCTGCGCCACCAGCAACATATACGGCGACGGGCGATCCAGTTCAAAAAAGTCCTGAACACGTTCCTCCAGACAGGAGGGCGCAAACGGGCGGAAGGATTCCCGGTATTTGATCTTCAAATTCATGATGGACTGCATCTTCGGGGAACGGGCATCGCCAATGATGGAGCGGTTCCCCAATGCCCGCGGACCGAACTCCATCCGGCCCTGCAGGCAACCGATGACCTTCTCTTCCGCAATCAGTTCCGCAATCCGCCGGGCGCGGGAGTGCGGATCGGGGATGAACTCATAGGCATACCCCTTGGCATCCAGAAAGGCGCGGGTCTCGTCCTCACTAAAGGAGGGACCCAAATAGGCACCCTGCATGGCATCCTGTCGGCCATCCACCCGGCGGGGATTCTTTTTCACGTTGTACCAAACCATCATGGCGGCCCCCAGCGCCCCGCCGGCATCCCCGGACGCGGGCTGAATCCAGACTTCTTTGAATGGCCCTTCGCGCAACAGACGCCCATTGGACACGCAATTGAGCGCCACACCGCCCGCTAGGCAGACGTTCTCGCTACCAGTCAATTTGTGGGCGGCATTCGCCATTTTTAGCACAATTTCCTCGGTCACCACCTGGATGGAGGCCGCCAAATCCATTTCCCGTTGTGAAATTTCGGATTCTGGCTTCCGGGCGGGCCCTTCAAATAAATCGGCGAAACGGTCGTTGGTCATCTGCAGGCCATCGAGATACCCAAAGTATTCCAGGTTCAACCGGAACGAACCGTCCTCCCGCAAATCAAGCAGATTGTCCAGAATACGTTTGCGGTAGATCGGCTTGCCGTAGGGGGCCAGCCCCATCAGCTTATATTCGCCGGAATTGACCTTGAACCCGGTGAAATAGGTAAAGGCGGAATACAAGAGGCCAAGGGAATGGGGAAAGCGGATTTCCTTCAACATATCGATGTGATTGTCCTGGCCGAACCCGATGGTGCTGGTGGCCCATTCCCCCACCCCGTCCAATGTCAGAATGGCCGCACGTTGAAACGGCGACGGGAAAAAGGCGCTGGCAGCATGGGATTGATGGTGCTCGGGAAAATAGATGTCTTCGGCCACCTTGATGCCCAAATTCTCGAATTTCTCCTCAATCTCCATGGGCATCCACAGCTTTTGGCGCATCCAGATGGGCACCGCCATCATGAAGGATTTCAACCCCTTGGGCGCCGTATCCATATAGGTTTCCAAAATGCGCCCGAACTTCAGGACCGGCTTGTCGTAAAATGCAACGGCATCCAGCGTGTCGCCGGAGCGGATTCCTGCTTCGGCTAGGCAGTAACGGACGGCATGGATGGGAAAACCGGCATCCTGTTTTTTGCGCGTGAAGCGCTCTTCCTGGGCGGCGGCCACGATATGGCCGTCCCGGATCAGGCAGGCGGCTGAGTCATGATAATAGGCACTGATTCCAAGAATATGCATTAGAATTGTTTCTGGTAACGGGTTTCAAGATTGCGGGTGTCGTGGTCGTTCCAGTAGGTTGCGGCCTTCACATCCCATTTCCGGTGCAGGGGATCCTTTCCGCTCATCTTCTGCCACAGATGGCCAAGGGTGAAAAAAAGGTAGAACACCGGGGTCAGCAGTAGCCAGGTCACACTGGTGCCCACCGCCCAAACCAGCCAGCCGCCCGCACGGTCGAACCCCCTCAGCACAGCCGGGGAAAGCAGGAGGCCGAAGAGCAACAACGCGCCGATACCCCAGACCACGTATGCCATGACTTCCTTGTGCCATCCAAAATAAAACAAGGCGCCAATCGCCACCATGACGGCTAGCTGCACCCCATATTTGGTTTTGGACGGCGGAGAAGCGGCCGATACCTCGTCCGCCTTTTTCCAATTCCAGATCACTTCAGATGTTTCTTTGGACATACTTTTTTCCACTGCAACGGTTCAATAATAACCGCAACAGGGTACAGACCGGCCCGCCGTCCGTCAAACGCACATTTTGCCGGGGGATCCATCCTTTTCCTCTGGAAAGGGAGAAAACGTTCCTTCGCCTTCAGGCTCCCTGGTCGGCCCCAAAGGATGGTGTCCGCCTGCTCCATGAAACCCTATTTCCGAGCCACCATCGAAGCCACATGCCAAACGCCGGTTTCCGGCTGGGTGGCGTGTGTTTTTTTATGTCTTGGCGGCAGGAAACGGCTTTCGCCCGTGTCCGATGGATCTACTCTTTTCCGCGAGACGGGAAGCCCTCTTCCGCCGCCAACTCCCGGAGGGTGCGATCCAGTGCGGAGGCAATATGTTGCAGCCCCGCCTCCCGGAAATGGATGCCATCCCCCATGAAGACCTTCTCATATCGGCCTTCATCGAACAACCGGGCCAAATCCAGCAGAGCGGCTTCCTCTTCCGCCGCCACCTGCCGGGTCGCCTCCACATAGGCGTCATGCCGCCGTTCGCCTTCTGCAGGACTCTCCGCATGATGATACCGCACCAGCATGTCATGCAGACGGTCGCGGGGAGCGGTCAGCACAATCGGCACAGCCCCCACGGCACGGATTTCCCGAATGAGTTCCTTCAAGGCCTCCCGATAATCCGGCAAGGGAACACGGACAACCTCGCGGCGGGAGGATGCCGCTTCTCCCGGGCCTCGTTCCAGCACAGACGCCAGCCAAGCATACAGCCTTTTCTTCTGCAATCCGCCCACCAAGGCGGCGGACGCCGGATGCATCCGCACCCCCATCCGCTGCCGGTCCGGCCGGGTGGAAAGCCAATGGTCGTTCCAACCAAAAAAGATCGTCACCACATCCGGCTGATAGACCGGGCCATAGCGTTGAAACTGCCGAAGGCCTTGAAGCACGGAGTAGCCGTGCACGCCCATATTGAATGCCTCCCAGGGCCGTCCGTCCGGCGGCTCCGCCTGCAGCAAGGCATGCAGTCGGTCGCTGTAGGGCGGATTTCCCTGGGCAGTGCAGGAATCCCCCAAGCACATCACGCGGACCATTCCGGTCGCCTTGGGAACGGCAAAGTCTCGGGTGCGGAAACCATGGCGGTTGATCTCCATGCCCTCCCACTGGGCATGTGGTTCGAATTCATACAACAATTCAGGATCCCCGCGCATATTCCGACCGGCGGGCTCCGTCGGAGCTTCCTTCCCCGTCACCACAATCGGCACCGCCTCCACTGGCTGGATCCCCACCCACCGGGCGAGCCCTTCCAAGCCCACCAGCAATAGAAAGGTGGGCAAAACCGCCAGGCAGCCCATGCGAAACAAGCGGGAAGCCGGCAAGAACGAGGCCCCATGCCGCTTCAGCCCTCCCCGCCATACCCATCGGAGCGCGATCAGCCCCGCCGCCGCCAAAATCGGTTTGTATGTCCAGCTGATGGATAAGCGAAGCCCCCCCGCCCGCACCACCACGGGATCAAAAAACCAAGCGAGGGGGAGTACGGCCACGGCAAGGAGGCACGTCACATCCAACAGTTTCAGCCCCCATAACGCCACACGCGACAGCCCCGGGAGGGCGGAGCGGCGGTCCGATTCGTTTTTCATGTTTCATCCAGCTTGCGGACGGCCGGAATCTGACCGGCTTTGACCATTTCATTCAGCTTGCGGGAGAGGTGTTGCGCAATCAACTCAAGCCCCTCTTCTTTGAAATGAATGCCGTCATAAAGAAAAATGCCGTCATACTCGGGCGCCGCAAACAATTCGGCCAGATCCAGCAGTTCCACCTTCTTCTCCCGGGCGATGTTCCGTGTTGCCTCCACATATTCATCATGAACCCGCTCCGCCTCCTCCGGGCTTCGGGCGTGACCAGTCTTCACCAAGACAGGATGCAAGGCACGACGGGGAGCGGTGAGAACAACCGGCACCGCTCCTTGATTGCGGATGTCGGCAACTAGGGCCTCCAGAACATCTTCATATTCCTCCAACGGAACGCGATACGTTTTTTCATCCTCTGCGGAGATGGCGGAAACCGTCGGACGGACCCATCGGGCGAGAACGGCATACAACCGTTTTTTGCGAAGGGCTTCCACCACTTTGGCCACCCGTGGACTCAAGCGGACCGCCATCCGTTCGCGGTCTGTTTTTTCATGCGTCCAGTGGTCGTTCCAACCGAAATAGATGGTCACCACATCCGGCGAATAGGCGTGGCCATATTTCACAAACTGCCGGTAGCCCTGGAGGATCGAATAACCATACACCCCCATATTGAAAGCCTCCCACGGGGAATCCGTCGGCGGATCGGCCTTCAGGAGTTCATTCAGGCGGTCGCTGTAGGGCGGGTGGCCCTGCGCCGTGCAGGAATCGCCCAGCGAAATCACGCGCAGGGTTCCCTGCGGCTTCTGCGCGGGAAATTCCCAAGTGCGGAATCCATGGCGGTTGATGCGGTAGCCGTCCCATGTGATGCCAGGGTTGAAGGCAAACAGCAGCTCGGGATCCCGGACCACCCGGTTCTGTTGATCCACGGTGGTATCCAACGCCTCCTCCCCGGTGATGACAATGGGAACATCCGCCATGCGGCGCACGCCAGCCCACTTGGCCGCCGCCTCCAACCCAACCAGCAGAAAAAAGGTTGGCAGGACGGCGAGGCATATATTCCTGAAAAAAGCAGAGTCGGCAAATCCCTTCGCGGAAGGCTCCTTCCGTCGGAGTCGGGCCCGCACCCCCAGCCGAGCGGCTAGCAGCACCAAGACGGCCAACACCGGATCCAAGTCCCAGCTGATGGTCGAATGCAGGGGGCCGATCCGGATCACCAGCGGATCGAAGAACCAGACCAGCGGCAGAAGCAACAGGGCCAGTAGCATGGCGGCATCCAGCACATTGAGCAACAGGCGGATTGGTTTTGTTCCGCGGAATTCGGATTCTCCGGACGGCGCTTTCCTCATGATCATGTTCTCCTTTTTCCTTCAGCTGGGTACCCGCTGAAAATGCAATTCCATCCATTCCCCTGTCCAGCCCTAAATCAAAGACGCATCCGGTTTTTGCTCTTTCCCCTCCGCCTCCTTCCTCCTATGATGTGATGAATCATTCAACCCCCATGGAGTGACGTATGGCATCCTTTTTAGACACCACCATCCGGACGCTGGGCCCCTGCCGGCACGAATCCCCGTTGGCGCTCAACGACATTGAAGACGACGAGATCGCCAATTTTGTTTCCAACGACACCCGCATCCGCTATCAGGTGGAGATTCTCCCCGGGAAGCCCGAGGACAACGAAACCTTCTTTGAAAAGGCCGGTCCCCGGCAACACCTGTTTTTTAATCCCGCCCGGACCCGGGCCGCCATCGCGACCTGCGGCGGGCTGTGCCCGGGCCTGAACAACGTCATCCGTTCCACGTTTCTGGAGCTGTACTACAACTACGGCGTCCGGGACATCTTGGGCATCCGCTACGGCTACATGGGCCTGACCTTCAAGGCTCCGCCACCGATCAAGCTACGGACGGAAGATGTGGACGACATCCATCGGACAGGCGGCACCATCCTCTCCTCCTCCCGCGGATCGCACGATGTGGCCGAAATGGTGGATTTTCTGGTCAACCGCGAAATCGACATTCTGATCTGCGTGGGCGGCGACGGCACCATGCATGGAGCCCATGCCATTGCCGAAGAGATTGCCCGGCGCAATCTACCCATTTCCATCGTAGGCGTTCCGAAAACCATAGACAACGACATCCAGTTCGTCCGGCAGACCTTTGGCTATTTTTCCGCCATCGAGAGCGCCAGGGACATCCTGGACGGCGCCCACTATGAATCCAAGGGCACACCCAACGGCATCGGCCTAGTCAAGCTCATGGGACGGGATTCCGGCTTCATCGCGGCGGGCGCGGCCATTGCCTCCCAGGAGGTCAACTTCGTCCTGATTCCCGAAATTCCAATTCAGCTGGACGGTCCGAAAGGATTTCTCGCGACTCTTTACCGCCGCATGACGGAACGGCACCATGCCGTGATTGTCGCCGCAGAAGGCGCCGGACAGCACCTGATGGCAAAACGGGGCGAATTGGATGCGTCCGGAAACGAGAAAAAAGCGGACATCGGCATTTTCCTCCGGGAAAAAATCACCGCCTATTTCAAGGAAAAGAAAACGGAGCTCAACCTCAAGTACATCGATCCGTCCTACATCATCCGCTCCGTGCCCGCCAATTCGCAGGATGCCCGGCTGTGCGACAGCTATGCCCGCAACGCCGTCCACGCGGCCATGGCCGGAAAAACCGATGTCATGATCGGCGACTGGAATGGATATTACGTCCATGTGCCCATCCCGGTCGCCGTTTCTTCGCGGAAGAAAATTAACCCGGAAAGCGACATCTGGCGGGCGGTCATTTCCGCCACCGGCCAGCCCCATTCTTGGAGCTGACCCCCTGTCCGGCTCTTATTCGCAGAACCCGTTGGTGATCGGCATTCGGCGGTCCCGTCCGAAAGCCTTGGGGGTGATTTTGATGCCCGGCGCTCCCTGTCGGCGTTTATATTCGCTGCGGTCCACCAGGCGGACCACCCGGCGGACAGTTTCTTCGTCGAAGCCGTCTGCCACAATGTCCTTCACCCCAATCTGCTGCTCCACATAGCGCTCCAAAATGGCATCGAGCACGTCATACGGCGGCAGGGAGTCGGAATCCTGCTGGCCTGGCTTCAATTCCGCCGATGGCGGCCGCTCGATCGTCGAAGCCGGAATGATCTCTCCTTGTTTATTGCGCCATCGGGCCAGCGCGAACACCATCATCTTCGGTACGTCCTTGATCGGCGCGAATCCGCCACACATATCGCCGTAGAGCGTGGCATATCCCGTGGCCATCTCACTCTTGTTTCCCGTGGTCAGCACCAAATGGCCGAAGCGGTTGGAAAGGGCCATCACCAATACGCCCCGGGTCCGGGCCTGAAGGTTTTCCTCCATCAACGTACCGGGCAGTGGTTCCACCCAATCCACCCCCCCGGACGCCTGACGCACAAGTCCCTCCAGCGTTTCCACGGCAGACGCAATTGGAATCTGGAGGCAGGCAATCCCTAGGCGCCGGGCCAGTTCCAAGGCATCCGAAAAGGTTTCATTCGAGGTCACCACAGACGGCATGGTCACCCCCATGACCCGTTCCTTCCCGAGGGCATCCACGGCCACCGTGGCCACCAAGGCGGAATCAATACCGCCGGAAAGGGCAATCAGCACACCGGGAAAGCCGTTTTTTTTCGTATAATCCTTCACTCCCAACTTCAAGGCTTCATAGACCTCCGGCAGAGCGCCCAGCACCGGCGCCTTCCCGCCGTCCTGAATGTGCCAGCGCCCATCGCCCGGCACCACCTCCACCTCCAAGGCACCTTCGCGGAAGCGCCTAGAACGCGCCGCCACGTCTCCTGCCGCGCTGACAGCCAAGGCGCCGCCATCGAATACCAGTTCATCCTGGCCGCCCACCAGATTGGTATAGAGCACCGGCGCATCCACGCTCCGGGCTGCGGCACGTGCCATCACCTCTCGGTCGGTTTCCCGCGCTTGGCTGAACGGCGAGGCCGACAGGTTGAGCAGCACGTCGCAGCGAGCGCGCAATCCCTCGAAGGATTGGCTCCCAGGCCACCAGGAGTCCTCACAGATATGCACGGCCAAGCGGACTCCCTTGAACGAATACACCAAGGGCTCCGTGCCGGGAGTGAAAAGGCGGCGCTCATCAAACACGCCATCATTCGGCAGAAGGATTTTCTTCGCCACCCCCACCCTGCGGCCGCCGTGAAACAGCAGGGCCGTGTTCCACAGCACATCCGCCTCCCGCATGGGGGCTCCGAACGCCACCAGTACATCGGGAGGCAGCTGCGCCATCAGGGCATCCACGCTCCGTTCCACGGCATCCATGAAACGAGGCCGTAGAACCAAATCGTCGGGGGGATATCCAGACAACGCCAGTTCTGGAAACACCACCACATCCGCCCCCACGGCTGCGGCCATTTGAGCATCGCGCAAGATGTGGGCGGCGTTTTCCTCAAGCGCCCCAACCGTCGGGTTAATCTGAACCAGCATGAATTTCATTATTGTTCCTCCGGCCTCTGAGCGCATACTGAAACAAACCCTTTCCCATGACAAACCGAAAACTATACGCCGACATCTATGAATCCATCTGTTTTGATCCTCATCCGGCGCGGTGAAGCCCGGGCCAAGTGCACCATCCGGCCGCTTCGTGGAACCCCAGGCCTCGATTTTCGCTCCTATCCCCTTCGGGAGCAAGTGGATCTATCCCGCCACCGTCTCCTAGCCCCCGATGCTCCGCCTTTGACGATGGCAGATGGCGATTGCCCCCTTCTCCTGCTGGATGCCAGCTGGCGGCAGGCGGAAAAAATGCGCCGGGCCGTAGGGCCGATGGAATGCCGAGCCATTCCGTCCGGATGGCAAACCGCTTATCCCCGCCGGTCCAAGACGCATGAAGATCCAGGCCGCGGCCTCGCCACCGTGGAAGCGCTGTATGCCGCCTTTTGCACGTTGGGGCGCCGCGACGACAGGTTGCTGGCCTTCTATCCCTGGAAGGACGTCTTTCTCGCGTTGAATGCGGCTCTTTTACCGGCGGAATCCATGTTTTCTTGAAATCGTGTGGGGGGGGACAAACCGGAAATCGAGATCCTCTTTTTTTGACAGGCTTGTGCCAGTGGAATATTCCGGGATTGCATTTGCCGGGCGGCATTTTATCCTTCGTCCATGAAACATCCGCTTCTGTTTTTCGCCGTTCTCCTCTCGGGCCTGGCGTTCCATGCCAATGCCGTCGCGCCCCCCCCCCTGATTCTTGCCACCCTGTTTCCGGTGGTGGATTTTGCTAGGGAGGTGGCCGGGGAATATGCCGATGTGGCGGCCGTGTTGCCCCCGGGCGCGGAAGCTCATTCCTTTTCCCCCACGTCGGCGGACATCATGCGCTTGTCGCGTGCCGATGCTTTTTTGTATGTCTCCGATAATATGGAAACTTGGGTGCCGCGCCTGTTGGCTACCGCACCCCCCGGCATGCTCATCACCGCCCTTGCTCCGACATCCGAGGAACCGGAAGGCCAAGAGGAAGAGGGAACGCCGCATGCCCACTCCCACGCCCAAGATCCGCATGTATGGCTGGATCCCCTTCAGGCCATGGAGATGGTGGAGCGCATAGCCAACACACTTTCCGCCGTGGCTCCAGACCATGCGGCGGTATACGACGCCAACGCCTCCGCTCTACGCAACCGGCTGCTGGAATTGCACCAAGAGATTGAAACCGCTCTGGCGGATTGTCCCCAGCGAACATTGATGGTGGGCGGCCATTTCGCCTTCGGCCACTTTGCCAACCGCTATGGCTTGACGCACATCTCCCCCTATCCCGGATTCGCGCCCAACGCCCAACCCTCCCCCCGGGCTCTGGCCCAGCTGGTGAAGACCATGCGGGAAAACAACACGCACGCCCTTTTTTATGAAGAAATCCTCGACCCCAAACTGGCGAGGGTGCTCGCGCAGGAAACGGGAGCCTTCCTCCTGCCCCTCCATTCCCTGCACAACCTCACGACGGCGGAAGTGGCGGAAGCACCCTCTTATTTCACCCTGATGCGCCGCAACCTAGAAAACCTGAAGAAGGGCCTCTGTCCATAGGGGACGCCGCGGCATTTTTCCCTTTTCATGAAGCCGGAATCTCGCTATTCTTGTGTCAGTTGCCGGGGATGTGACCGGCCGGAGGTTTCACCTTTCAACACGGAGAATGGATGATGAAAAATAGAATGTGGTGGGCGGCATTGAGCTTGGGGATTATGGCGTGTGGGGCAATGGCGGGGGGGCGGGATGTCTATATCACTCCCGAAGAACTGCCTGTGCATAGCCAAACCTTTCTGGATACGCATTTTCCAGGCGACGGCATCCGACACGTCACCAAGGACCGGGAAAATTTTGATGTCCGTTTATCCAGCGGCGCGGAAGTGGATTTCACCCTCACCGGCGACTGGGACAAGATTGAAGGAAACGGCGTTCCCATGCCACAAAGCGTGCTGGACCTCCTGCCCAAAGCGATCATCGACTACATCACCACGAAAGCTCCGAATGCCGCCATTACGGAAATTTCGGTGGAATTGTATGGCTATGAAATCGAGCTGTCCAACGGGCTGGACATCCGGTTCCGCTCCTCGGGCGAGTTGATTTCCATCGACGATTAAGGAATCGGCTTTTCACCATGTGAGAGAGGGAGCCTTCTGGTTCCTTTCCGCCATATGTCCGGACGCCATTCCGGACACCGCCGCCATCCGAAGATGGCGGCTTTTTTGTGGGCGGCCCGGCAGGCCGCATGCGCCGCCGGGACACAGGAAACACCGGGACATGCTCCCCACAAACGGGGGGCCTTCTCTCCAAGTTCCCGCCTAGTGAACAAAAAAGCCCCGCCGCAACGGCGGGGCCCCAGCGGTGTGCCCGCTAGCACTTGTAGAGCTTGCGCTTGGTATATTTGGTATGCAGGAGGTGGTGCGCCCGGTCACTGTTGGGCTGCCCAAGATAGTCCCTGTACAAGGCCTGCACCTGCGGATTCAAATGCGACATGCGGATGGCGCTGCGTTCGTCATCCGTATAGAGGCCTGCGGTGCGTTTGGCCCGCACGTCATCATTAGCGCCGGTGGGTTG
Source organism: Verrucomicrobiota bacterium (assembly GCA_031262805.1). Taxonomy (GTDB): domain Bacteria; phylum Verrucomicrobiota; class Kiritimatiellia; order CAIQIC01; family Lenti-01; genus JAISGX01. Next base: position 20,532 of record JAISGX010000100.1, read on the forward strand.
GCCACCGCCGCCGATGCATCCACCCCGGCACGCCATCACTTCGATGAAATCGTAGCGCGGCTTGCGGCCGGCGGCACGGTCTTCACGGATGGCGTTGAGCACCTGCTCCACATTGCCCATTTGATGGGCAACGGCAATCCGGACGCGGGTTCCCTTGATGTCCACCTCGGCTTCCTTCACGCCTTCCATCCCGCGCACGCAGGCAAACTCGATGCTGGGAGGCTGGGCCTCGCCGGTGAGCAGGCAATAGGCCGTGCGAAGCGCGGCTTCCATCACGCCGCCGGTCACGCCGAAAATGGTGCCAGCGCCGCTGTAGGCGCCCAGCAGTTCATCCGCCGTTTCATCCTTCAAATGGGTGAAGTCGATGCCCGCGCTGAGAAACATGCGGCCGAGCTCCCGGGTGGTCAGCACGACATCCGTGTCCTGTTTGCCCGTGGCGCACATGTCGTCCGAACGGGAAATCTCAAACTTCTTGGCCGTGCAAGGCATAATGGACACCATGAAGATCTGCTTGGGCTTCAAACCTTCCTTCTCGGCGTAATAGCTCTTGGCCAGGGCGCTCAGCATCTGTTGCGGCGACTTGGCGGTGGAGAAATTCTCGACGAAGTCCGGCGCATATTTCTCCATCCAATCCGTCCAAGCCGGGCAACAGGAGGTGATGAGTGGAAGCGTCCCACCCTTGGTGAAACGGGAGATGAATTCCGTCCCTTCTTCCATGATGGTGACATCCGCGCTGTAATTGGTGTCGAACACGCGCTGGAAGCCCAGGCGGCGCAACGCGGCATAGATCTGCCCGGTGGTCAGCGCGCCAGGTTCCAGCCCAAAGGCTTCGCCAAGGGCCACACGAACCGCCGGGGCGATCTGCACCACGCAGATCTTGTTCGGATCGCGCAGGGCCTCAATGACCTTCCCGGTTTCGTCTTTTTCATAGATGGCGCCGACCGGGCAGTGCGCGGAGCACTGGCCGCACTTGATGCATGGGGACTCGTCCAGCGTGACATCCGCCGCGGGAGCGATGCGGGTGTTTTCCCCGCGGCTCAAAAATTCCAATGCCCACACGCCCTGCATCTGCTGGCAGACAGCGGCACAACGCCCGCACAAAATACATTTTTCAGGATTGAGCACAATCGACGTGGTGCTCTCCTCCACCGGCAGATTCCGCAAGCGTTTGCCGTAGGGCGCTTCGCGGATGCCGAATTCCTGAGCTAGGCGCTGTAGTTCGCAGCTACCGTTCCGGGGGCATTGGAGGCAGTCGTCCGGATGCGTCGAAAGAATCAGTTCCAGCACCGTGCGGCGGATGGAATACAATTCGGGATCGTGGGTGATGACATCCATGCCTTCCGCCGCAGCGGCGGAGCAGGCGCGGATCATTTTGGACGAACCCTTGATCTTCACCACGCAAATGCCGCAGGCCGCCCATGCCGGCAGATCTGGGTGGTAGCAAAGGCTGGGAATCTTTACTTGCGCCATTTTGGCGGCATTGAGGATGTTCGTTCCTTCCGGCACCTGCACCGGAATGTCATTGATTTTCAAATTCAGCATTTTCATCTCTGGTCCCCTTCCTACTTGCGGCGCACGGCGTCAAACCGGCAGGCCTTGAGGCATTCTCCACACTTGATGCACAAGGATTGGTCAATCTTATGCGGCTTCTGCCGTTCCCCGGAAATGGCGTTGACCGGACATTTCCGTGCGCACAGGGTACACCCGATGCAGGTGGCGGCGGTGATGGTATACGTCACTAGCTGCTTGCACTTGCCTGCCGGGCACTGCTTTTTGTCGATGTGCGCCTTGTACTCGGCGGCAAAGTATTTCATGGTCGAGAGCACGGGGTTCGGCGCCGTCTGGCCGAGGCCGCACAAGGCGGCCTTCTGCATGGCATAACCCACATCTTGGATTTTCTGCAGGTCCGACTCCTCCCCTTTTCCATCCGTGATCTTGAGGAGCAAATTAAGCAACGTGCGCGTGCCGATC